>NZ_NKRF01000011.1:0-74804 GCF_003408955.1 Pseudomonas sp. GL93 | reverse complement strand
TGAACTCACTCGAATAAGATTTACGCATATCCAAACACCTCAGATTTGGGCGCTATCATAACGCCCGATTGAAGTGTCCAAAATCATTAGGCCAGTTCAGCTTGCTCGCGAAAAACTCACAGGCGCCGCGTTTATTCAGGAGGCACGCGTTATCGTTGAGGTTTCGCGAGCAAGCTCGCTCCTACAGTGGTATTTGATGCAAATACCTTGGTAGTTCAGGCGAACCGAGTCGATGCCATCGCAGGCAAGCCAGCTCCCACAGGGGTTCGCAGGGCATCAGTCGAATCAATATCGGCTGTCAGGCCGTCACGGGATCAAGCTCCCTCGCCACAGTTACCGGTCGGTCTCAACTGATAAGCGTCAGGCTTGCCCGCTATGGTGATATCTCCATCGAGGACCACTATCGAGGAGAAACCCGTTCCCATCTCGCAGGCATTCAGACACCGCTACCAGCATCTCAAGTTCTGGGCAGACTCGCCGCGTGAATAAATGCCTCATCCAAAGTACTGCCGCCGTACCTGCTCAAAAATCCCTCGGCATTGGAAAACCGATTAAAGCGTTGTTGGCTTAGCATGTAAAAGTCATCGCAGTGAGTGACGATCTCGTCAATGTTATGCGACGACACAAGTATCGCCACACCCTCCGCCGCCGCTCCCTCCAGACACCGCCAAATGTGGTACCGGAATTCCGGGTCAACCCCCGCAGTGGGCTCATCCAAAATCACAAGATCTGCGTTAACGGACAATAACGACAAGGTGAAAAACCAACGCTTTTCGCCATAGCTGCAAAGGGATGATTTCTTCTTCCAGATTTCGCAATAGCGTTCAGCAATACCAGGGCTCCACTTTTCAATTTTTTCCAAGGCGTGCCGCTGGGTAACGCGCGTATCGGAGCAAAAAAGCATCATCATGTTAAAAACATCAAACATTCGAAATACTGGAGGCGTTGCGATGATCTGTGACAGGTAAAGTAGCTTGGAAAATGAATGTTGCACTTCACCGCCATTGATTTTCTTCAGGCCACAGATTACGTCAAAAAACGTAGTTTTTCCGGAACCATTAGGCCCCAACAAACCTGTCATTGTGCCGGCCTCGACTTCCAATGAGGCACTCTTGAATAAAATATGCTGACCATACCTAACGTCCAGTGCATCCACGATTAGCCGTTTCATCAGTACCGACTCCAAACGGGGTTGATGAGTAAAAATCGGAACACAAACCACCCTGTGACAATGATCATTCCTAAAATCGCCGCTACCAGCGTAGCGGACCCGGTCACTCCCACTAGCATCAGGCGATTGGCCCATCCCATCGGATTAAAAAGACCGATCACACTAAATAGTGGATAGGAGGCGTTAAAACTACCGATACCCAGCGCCAACATAGAGACTGACAATATGGAAAAAAGAGTGTTGGTATTTTGAAAACCTATCGGCGCCAGCGTCAACAATAGGGAGGGCGTAGAAAACAGCAAAAAGCACATATAGAAACGCCCAACAATAACCAACCATTCTTCCAAGGCGATCAACCCAAAATAGCCCCGCGTCAGCACATAAAACACCGAGCAATAAATCACCGACATAAATGAGTACGCTAAAAACTGCCCAGCGAGAAAGATGATCTTGGTACGCTTTGTATACACGAAGGAACGCAAAAAACCACTCTCTCTTCGCCCTACTATATAAAACGCCAAACCAAAAAGTGCCACACTTGAAGAAATGAAAGCGTAAAACCATGAAGTGGCAGATGCGTAGTCACGTAAAGATTCTCCGCCAGAGTACCCAGCGTAAGTAATCAAGTAGAAGGTTACCACTGGGGATATTACGATCCACAACAGGGCGACCGGCTCTTTCAACTGTTCCTTGATAAAAAGCTTTGCCAGCAAGAAAGGCTTGGATAATGGGTAGATACGCATAGCTCACCTCATGGAAACGGCACCATTTTATTCAGACGAGACGAAAAGATTAAAGATTCAAAGCTTTTTGAGTAACTATTTCTCAGATTTATGTTTTTTGAATTATTCATATGAAGAAACAGATCAGGTGAAACATACTTTGCAAAGACGCAATTAACCCCATTAATCCTTGCGCGCCGAGAATAAAAATAACCCGACACACCCAACCCATTAAGGACCGACAGAAAAACCTCCAATGAAAACTCCAAAGAAATCTCCCTATCGTCACCCTCAGCAACCACATAATCGGTTATTTCACGATAGGTACTATGCTCATTACAGCTCATAAAATAGCGAAGATAGTCATCCTCCACTTTTCGCTCATCAGACCCGATCGCTTTAAACAAATCCATAAAACGATAAGTTTGCCACAGCTCAAGTAGTGCTTTTTCCAACGCTTCGCCGACGTCACCTGCATAGGACATACCCGCACAATATTTCACATTGCGATCAGCATCGTTTTGGCCATAAACCGCCAACAAACAAACCCCAGGAAAACGATTGTCAGAAATATCAAAAATGGAAACCTCACCGGAAAATATTAGCGCATCATATAAATACTTAACATTCCTCCCTCGTAACAGACACTCAACTTTACCGAGAGAGAACAGTGCTTGGCATTGCTTAGTCAGCCAAAACCTCAGTAGAAATTGTCGTTCAAGATACTCTTTTACAGCTCCTAAAAACGCGACATCCACGTCCCAGTAAAAGCTGCACCCACAGGTGTCTCTCAACGGATATAAAAAATTATCCTTCTCGAGGCCGTGCGCGGAAAGAGAAATACATATAGTGGGAATTAAGCACTCAGAAAAATCAGAAGCTCTCATGACTTGCGTCAGTGAGAAGTCATGTTCTTTAACCTCTTCAATTGATATCAACCTTGAAGCCGTCTGTGTAAGAGCGCTGGCAAAACTATCAACTTCAGTACCCGTCAACGAGTCACTAAGAAAGCCGCGCTTTATCGGCAAAACCTCTCTATAAAAATGACGCCTTTCAAAATACTCGCCCAAGGCAGTTTTGATAGAGCGTGCGCCCCCGCCCACCCCTGAGCCGTTAACTGAAAGAGCGTCTGACACCTCTACGGAATTTGGTAAGTAGAGCAGTCCGGCAGGTTGAAATAATAATATTCCAGGAAGATCCGGCTTCTGCATTGCATTAACAAGTTTCATGCTGCTTACCTATTAAGTGAATACATACAGGAAAAAACAGAGCGGGGTTAACCCCTAGCAATTTACATACCATGGAGTCCGTATAAGCAGACCACGGACGGCAGGCAAGTCCTAATTTTTTTGCTTGAATCTCCACAAGCATATAAATAGAACCAACTTCCATAAGCGCCATGCGATAACCACGATACCTATATTTGAAAATATTTTTAGGCATATAGACTGAATAAACAATAGCCAAACTCGGAAAACCCAGCTGTTCTCCAGACGAACCCATTATAGCCGCCTTCACATATTCAAAATCCACATCCACCTGCATTACTTCAAACCTCCTAGAACTAGGAAGCAAGTGCAAAACGCGCTCTTTAATTGGCCAGTCTGCATTACTCTCAGTGAGTGAACAAATGAAGATCTCAACGGGGTAAAGTGCTCCTGCGCTCGGATACCCACGTTTGTGTGCCCCAACACTCCTAGAGACAAGAGGTGACACCAGCTTTTTAAGCACTTCAAAGTTCAGAGACGCTGATAAAAACTTCTCGCATGATTCATTTCTGTATAAGCATTCAGCCCTTTCCTCCTCGGATAATCCAAGGCTGACCGTTAGCCCCATATCAGGATAGAGCACCAGCTCATTCCCGGTTAACTGGCTCAGATGTTCTTCGTCCAGTGTATGGAGGCCAGTGCAATGTTGAAACGCCGTATGAAATGTGAAGTTGCCTTTACTATGAAAATCAAGCACTGCCTCATAGACGGCAGGGTCTATAAATCTAAAATAATAGTCATGCGGAATATTTTTCACCTCCTTACCTCCAGGCAATCGCAGATATACCAGTGGGAACTGGACTCTTGAAATATTCTGCCGTCACTTAATTGCACATACGAGGAGCACAACACATCATCATGATACTTGCGCAATACGCCGTTTTCAGTAAAAAATTTCACACTTCTAATTATTGCACCAACAACCACCAACTCTTGATACAAACTTAACTTCTTAAAGGGCATATTGACATGTTCATTTTTACAAAACGCCAACGCCGATGCCCAGTTGTTTTTTACCCGCTTGACTGACTCATTGTGAATAAGTCTATCAACGGTACAAAAATGACAAGGGTTTCCGACCTCCGAGATATAAGGTTGCCCGATGCAAAAAAAACCGCCCATCGGCCAACAAACGCTAATAGCGCTACCTGGTGATGTTTTTGCCAATTCAAAATGTATTTTTTTCAGACCCTCATAATCATAAGCATGGCATAACAACACAATAAAACATCTAAACCCCGCAACAGAATTTACTATATCACTTGAAAAATTCTTAAACTCTACGACCCCCGATAACTCTTGTCTAAATAACTCTTCAATCCCGGCAGCGCCCTCCCACGAATGCACAACTATAGTCTTTTCAAAATAAAGCTCCTTAGCCGTCGTGAACGGAATTATTTTCTCCAGAAACTCAAATGCACTGGCTGCATTCAAGCCATTATCGGAGAGTATCTCATCCAACTCATCCTTCGTCAGCGCACGAGACATTTGTATCTGTCGCAACGCCTTCAAGATCGGTTGTGAATGCACCTTAGAAATACCCGCATCGGATATTACTAAACTTTCCGTTTCAAAATTGAGAATCTGATAGTTAGGAATGGCTATATTCATTATGTGATCCCCTGCAGGGGTTTCAGGCGCTGCCTAAGAAACCCCGTCAAGTGGGTAAATAAACCTATTCTTTGGCAAGTGATTGCTCTTCTATCGAGTTGTGACCACATCCACCGGAACCACCACTTCCTCCATTACATCCACCGCCACCTCCACACCCTCCACTTCCACCACATCCCCCCTGACTTCCTGAAGCGCCAGCATTGCCAGCATACGGGTTAAATCCATAGTCATTGTCGAAATCATAGATAACTTCGCCATACTCTGATTTTTTCATTTCCAAGTTCCTCATATTGTCGTGTATCGCCACTAAACTGAAGCGACACTCACAATTTAGTAGACAAGAAGAAACATGCAACGAAAATAATTTTTCCTTGTAGGAATTCATTTACATCTAATTAGGAAATTTCACTCATTAAATTCAGAAAACCAATGATTGTCAGAAAGAAGAGGCAATGAATTAACTTTCACACACCAAATAATTCCTTCACAAAATAACATCTTAGAAGTTACCAACTTCAGAATTCAATAACCGTTCTCTGGCGAGTTCTGCGTAGGAAGCGGCGTAAAACTTCAAAAAAAGGTAATAAATCCGACAATCGGTCCGCCGAGTTAGAGCATTGAAACAATTTTAAAGGCCAGCAAGCCGTGTCCCTCGTTTAGTCGCGACGGGTGTTTTCTCCTAATCCAACGCGGAGTTACACCATGAATAAAGTCCTACCCGCCCCCCCTCGATCCCCCAAAAGACCGTGCCGCGTTCAACCGCGCCGTCGACCATTACCTGTCCAGCCAGGTTTTCCACAACGTCTACGACAACCTGAGTTTTGAAGATGCCTTGCTCGACAGCGCTTCGGCAATGGCGCTCGATTGCGGCGAGCTGTTGGATAGCCCGGGGCGGGCGAAGATTCTGGCGTTGTGGCACTTGTTGGCGATAGCCAAGACGATGGTAGATCGCTCTCTATAGGAGCGAGCTTGCTCGCGAAAAACTCACAGGCGCCGCGTTTATTCAGGAGGCACGCGTTATCGTTGAGGTTTTTCGCGAGCAAGCTCGCTCCTACAGTGGTATTTGATGCAAATACCTTGATAGTTCAGGCGAACCGAGTCGATGCCATCGCAGGCAAGCCAGCTCCCACATTGGATCGCAGTGCCTGAGCTAAATCCGTCGACGGCGGTTGAGTTGGGGGATGGCGGTATAGGGGGCTTCTACGCGAGGGGCCTGGGCCAGCGTTTTCGCGGCCAGTTGCGCCAGCGTGGGCTGGCTGAACAAGGTGCGTGCGTCCACGTCCAGTCCGGCCTTGCGCAGGCGGGCTACCAGGTTCACTGCCAGTAGGGAGTGCCCGCCCAGTTCAAAGAAGTGGTCATGGCGCCCTACCCGTTCGAGTTTCAACACGTCGGCCCAGATCCCGGCCATCAGGGTTTCCACCTCGCCCACTGGCGCTTCGTAGGCTCGGCTAAGCACGGCCTCCAGCCCCGGTGCCGGCAGGGCCTTGCGGTCGAGTTTGCCGGCGGGGTTAAGGGGCAGTGCGTCGAGTTGCACGAAGGCGGCCGGCACCATGTATTCCGGCAGGTGTTCCAGCACATGGTCACGCAAGGCTTGCAGGCTCGGCGCCTGGCCGCGCAAGGTGAAGTAGGCCACCAGGCGCTCATCGCAAATCAATACCGCCACCTCGTGCAGCGCCGGGTGGGCGGCCAGGCGTGCTTCGATCTCGCCCAGTTCCAGGCGCACGCCGCGCAGTTTGACTTGGAAGTCGTTGCGCCCAAGGAATTCAAGAGTGCCGTCGGGCAGGTAGCGCACCAGGTCGCCGGTGCGATACAGGCGGTCGCCGCGCACGAAGGGGCTGTCGATAAAACGTTCGGCAGTCAGCTGCTCCAAGCCCAGGTAACCACGGGCAACGCCGACGCCGCCGATGTGCAGTTGGCCGCTGACGCCCATGGGCACCGGCGCATCATGGGCGTCCAGCACATACAGGCGGGTGTTGTTGATGGGTCGGCCAATCGGCAGTTGCAGGGTGGGCACCGGCGCGCCGGGTTCGAGGGTCCAGGCGCTGCTGTCCACTGTGGCTTCGGTGGGGCCGTACACGTTATGCAAACGCACCCTGGGCAAGCGTGCCTGTACGCCACGGGCCAGGGCGGCGGTGAGTTCACCGCCGCCGCACAGTACGTCGGTGAGGCTGGTGCACAGGGCCGATTCGTCCAGGTCAAGAAACTGCTGCAACATGGCGGGCACGAACTTGATCACGCTGATCTGCTGCGTGCGAATCACCTGAGCCAGGTAAGCCGGTTCACGGTGCCCATCGGGCCGCGCCAACACTAGGCGCATGCCGTTGCTCAACGGCCAGAACAGCTCCCACACAGAACCGTCGAAGCTGAACGGCGCACGCTGCAACAAGGCGCCGCCTTCGGCGTTCGGGCACAGTTGCGAGCCCCAATGCAGCAGGTTGCCCAGGCCGCGATGCTCGATCATCACGCCCTTGGGCGTGCCGGTGGAGCCCGAGGTGTACATCACGTAGGCGAGGTTGGCGACGCTCAAGCCTGGCACGTGTGGGTTGTCGCTCGGTGCCTGGCGCCAGGTGCAGTGGTCGAAGTCGATCAGCGGGACCGAGACATCGCCCACCACGTCGCGGGTGGCGGCCTGTACCAGCAACGCCACCGGCTGGCTGTCGGCGAGCATGTAGGCCAGGCGCTCGCGTGGGTAACCGGGGTCGAGGGGCACATAGGCCCCCCCTGCCTTGAGAATGCCCAGTAAGCCCACCACCAGGTCCAACCCACGTTCTACGCACAACGCCACCCGAGCGTCGGGCTGTACGCCGTGCTCGCGCAAGTGGAAGGCCAGTTGGTTGGCGCGCTCGTTGAGCGCCCGGTAGGTCAATGCCTGCTCATCCGTCTGCACCGCGATGGCATCGGGGATTCGTCGCGCATGGGCTTCAAACAGCGCTTGCACGGTCGATGTATGCGGGTAGTCGGTGGCGGTCGCGTTGAAGTCCACCAGCAATCTGCGCAGTTCGCCGGCGGGCAACACTGGCACCTCGCGCAACGGCATTTTCGGCGTGTTTTCCAGTGCGTCCACCAGGCCGTTCAGCGTGGTGTCCAAGTAGTCCAAGACCCGTTCAGCGCCGACTGCGTGTGGCGTTTTTGCCTTGAGCCGCAAGCCACTGCCCAGGTCGTCCACCGTGAGCATCAAGGGGTAACTGAGGATGTCTTCACTGCTGAGCAAGGCAATGCCCGGCACCAGGTTCAGCTCGGGGTCGGCCGAGGTGTGACGGTAGTTGAGCAGGCTGTTGAACAGCCCGGTCACCCCACTGCAGCGCTGGGCCAATGCCAGCGACGCCTGTTCATGGGCGAGCAAAGCGCTCAGTTGTGCGTGGGTGTCGTGCAACGCCTGCGCCACGTTTTGCCCGGCCAGGCGCAGGCGCAGCGGCAAGGTATTGATGAACATGCCCAAGGCCCGCTCGGCGCCCTCGCCGGCTTGCAAGCGGCCGAGCAGCACCGTGCCGAACACCACGTCTTCGCGGCCCGCGACACGGCTGAGCACCTGGGCCCAGGCCAGGTGGAACAGGCTCGCAGCACTCACCCCCAGGGCTCGGGCCTGGCTGCGCAGGCGCACATTGAGCGTGTCGCTGAGCGTGCGCTGCGCCTCTTCGGTCTCGGCACGATTGGCCTGGCGCTCCTGCAGGCCGAACGCCAAGGTCGGCTCACCCACATCCGCCAGACGCTCTCGAAAGAACGCTTCGTGCGCCGCCTGGCGCAGGGTCGAACGGGCGTGCGCCACCATGTTGCGATAAGGCACGGGCACAGGCAGTTGCGCCTGTTGACCCAGCAGATGGGCACGAATCTCGTCCACCAGCAGCGTGGTCGACGTGGCATCGTTGACCAGATGATGAAAGCGCAGCCTGGCGACCCAGCGCTGGTGCTCGGGCTCCTCGGCGTAATCCAGGGCCATCAGCGGCGCCTGGCGCAAGTCCAGGGGTTGCGCCGGATCGCGCAGCGGTTCGAGCCGCAGCTGCGCCTGGCGCCACACCACCTGCATCGGTTGTTCAAGGGCATCCCACACCAGGCTGGTGCGCAAAATATCGTGGCGATCAATCACCTGTTGGAGGGCACTGGCGAAGGCCCCCAGTTGCTCACGATGCGCAAAACTGAACAGCGCCTGTTGCTGGTACGGGTCGTGCGCGTCGGTGAGGTGGTGGTAGAGCAACCCTTCCTGCAACGGCGCCAGCGGGTAGATGTCCTGCACGTTGGCGGCGCCACCGGGGATGCCGGCGACGATGCGGTCGAGGCTGGTTTGGTCAAGTTCGGCCAGGGCGAGCAGATCCTTGGTGATATGGGTGCAACCGGCCGGGATTCGATTGGCCGGCACCGCCTGTTCGTGACCGCCACACGCCGCCGCCAGCGCCGCCACGGTGGGCTGGCCGAACAGTATTTGCACATCGGCGCGCAGGCCGGCCTCGCGCATGCGCTGCACCAACTGCACCGCCAACAGCGAATGCCCGCCCAGCTCGAAGAAATGGTCATGGCGGCCCACTGGCTGCACGTGCAGCAACTCGGCCCAGATCTGCGCCAGTGTGGTTTCCACACCCTCCTGTGGCGCTTCGAAGCCGCGGGTGATAAAGGCTTCCTGGGTCGGCGACGGCAAGGCTCGGCGGTCGAGCTTGCCGTTGGCGGTGAGGGGGAACGCGTCGAGGCGCACGTAAGCCGCTGGCAGCATGTAGTCCGGCAGCGAGGCTTGCAGGTGGGTACGCAGCGCTTCGATCGCCACAGGCTGACGAGGCACAAACCAGGCCCATAATTGCCCGTCGCGAAACTGCACCACTGCATCCTGAAGCGCCGGATGGCTGGCCAGGGCCGACTCGATTTCTCCCAGTTCAATGCGCACGCCACGGATTTTTACCTGGTCGTCGTTGCGCCCCAGGTAGTCGAGATTGCCGTCTGGCAGCCAGCGCGCCAGGTCGCCGGTGCGGTACATGTGACCGCCGCTGAAAGGGTCGTCGAGAAAACGTTCGGCACTGAGCTCCGGACGGTTCAGGTACCCCCGCGCCACGCCCTTGCCGCCGACATACAACTCCCCCGCCACGCCAATCGGCACCGGGCGCTGTTGCGCATCCAGCAGGTAGACCCGGGCATTAGCGACCGGCGCGCCGATATGCAACGGCTGGCCCACCTCGACAAGCCCCGAGGTTGCCACTACGGTGGCTTCGGTGGGGCCGTAGTTGTTCACCACCGCGAACGTCTGTGCCTGGGTGAAGGTGCGCAGACGGTCGCCGCCGATCAGCAAGGTGCGCAAGGTGGGATGCCCCAGCCCCTGGCTAAACGCATATTCGGCCACAGGCGTGGGCAGGAAACACACATCCAACGGTTGCGAGCGCCACCAGCCAAGCAACGCGTCGATATCTTCCGCGCCTTCGGGGGCCGGTGGCAGGTGCAAGGTCGCGCCCACGCACAAGGCCGGCCAGACTTCCCAGGCCATGGCATCAAAACCGAAGCCTGCGACGCTGGCGGTGTGGCTGCCCGCCTGCAGGTCGAACGCCTGGCAATGCCAATCCACCAGGTTCGACACGCTGTGATGTTCAACCATCACACCCTTGGGCAAGCCGGTGGAACCCGAGGTGTAAATCACATAAGCCAGGTTGGACGGGGTGACCGCGACCTGAGGGTTACTGTCGATGGATGCGCTGCCAGGCTCCAGCGCGATCACCGGTACCGTCGAGACGGGCAGACGCTGGCGCACGTTCTGCTGGGTCAGGATGGCAACGGGTGCGCTGTCGTGCAGCAAATACTCCAGGCGTTCGGCGGGATGGGCCGGGTCCAGCGGCACGTAGCAGGCGCCGGACTTGAGGATCGCCAACAGCCCCGCCAGGGTGTCGAGGCCACGCCGGGCCAGGATTGCGACACGGTCATCGGGCTGTACGCCGAGCGCTAATAATTGATGGGCCAGTGCATTGGCCTGGCGGTTGAGTTGGGTGTAGCTCAGTGGGCGGTCCTGATATACCGCCGCAATAGCGTGAGGCGTGCGTGCGGCCTGGGCTTCAATGCGCTGGTGCAGGGTTTGCGGCGTAGCGTTGGGCTGCGCGGTGGCGTTCCAGTGCTGCAATCGGGCCTGCTCCTCGGGCAGCAGCATGGAAAACTCGCCGATGGGCAGCGCAGTGTCCTCCAGCCCCTGCTCCAGCAGCCCGATGAAACGCTGAGCCAACGCCTGCACGTCGTGCGCCTGGAAGTACGCCTCGTTGTAGACGCAATGCAGCCACGCATTGTCTTGGTAGCGGTGGCTGCGCAGGTGAATGGCCAGCGGTAGCCCTTCATGCTGATTGGAGACTTTGATCGCGCGGGCCTGGACCTGACCGAAGCGCAGGTCGTGGTCGTCCTGCTCGAACGATACCGACACGTCGAAGAGTTGCCCGCGATCTGTTCGGCGCAAGCCCAACTCGCGGTTCATCTCACTCAACGGGAAGCGCTGATGACGAAAGTCCTGCTTGAGCTGGTCACGAATGCCACGCACCAGGGCGCCGAAAGACACGCCCTCGCTGAACGCAAAACGTACCGCGCTGACCTGAGTGAACAGGCCCACGGTGGCGCGAAAACGCGCGTTGGAGCGGTTGAGAATCGGCAGCCCCACCCCCCATTCCTGCCGTTGGCTGGTGCGGGTGAAATACACGTACATCGCCGCCAGCAACACATGAAAGGCCGACGCCTGGTACTGGTTGGCAACCTGCTCCATGCGGTTGAGCAGCGCCACCGGAAAGCCTTGCACCCAGGTGTTGCTCGACGTCTTTGCGCTGTGCCTGGGGGTGAGCAGCGGCTCGGGCAGCACCTGGTATTTGCCCAGCCAATAGTCGCGGTCGCGGGCGGAGCGGGCCGATTGCAGGTAGCGTTGGTCGGTGTCAATAAAGTCGATGTAGGACGGCGCCATCGGCTCGGTGACGCGCCCCTGTTCCAGGGCGCTGTAGAGCTGCGCGAGGGATTGCAGCATCTGGCCGAAGCCCCAGCCGTCGAGGATCAGGTGATGAGCTTGGGTGCCGAGGCGGTAGTGATCATCGTCAAGTTTGACCAGGAAAAAACGGCAAAGTGGTTCGCCGCTCAGGGCGTAGGGCCGAGCCATTTGCGCCTGCATCAAGGTTTGGCTTGCCGCGGATGGGTCGGGCAGCGCGGAGAAATCATGCAGCGCCATTTCCACCCTCAGCTCAGGGGCGAATGTTTGCCCAGGCAGGCCATTGGCGTCGGTGTGCAGTTGGGTGCGTAGCGCATCGTGACGGGCCACCAGCAGTGCGACAGCATGCTGCATGCGTTCGGGCTCGACGGTGCCGGCAAAATCCAGGTAGCCGCCAATGTTGTACAGCGGTGAATCGCCCACGCGCAGTTGGTCGAGCCAAATGTCTTGTTGGGCGCCAGTGAGGGGGAAGCGGGCCGGCAGGCTGGAGGAATGCTGCATAAGATCCTTCTCATGGGGGTCAGGCACTGGCCGCGCAGAGGTGGCTCATTACGCCGAAGTTGCCGGATTGGAGCATGGCCGCCGGCGGGTGTCTGTCACCCGAAACCCGGACATTCAAACGGATGGAAATGGGTTGGTCGCAGGTTCATGACTGAAACGATTAAAGCGCTGTAGGAAATTGGCTATAGCTGATCGATAGTGGCGTTTTTGATATTTCCTAATTTTGTTATTTTCCTTATTAATTTCAGCATGTTAATCAAAACTAAAAATAACTTACGCTTGTACGTAGCCGGCTTCACTCATGAGAAACGTCGGATTAATGGCGCAATTTTTATGGCAGCTTGTGTCCCTCGTTTCCGCTACATACGTAGGACAAATCCCCATGGCTAAATAAAATCTCGAACGCCGAGTTACGTTCAAGCAGTACGGAGCGCCCTGCACAGGCCCTGGGCAACCGTTGACGGTTTTCGACATCAAGGATGAGATGGCTATGAGTCTGACCCCAAGTATTGGCGGCACCTGCGGCCCGCATTTCTATGCCGAAATGGGCGAGTTGATTTCAAACAGCGGCGACGAACATTTCGCCGCCACGATGTTGCAGTTGGTGGGCAAGTGGGTACCGATTCACCTGGTAGACCTCAGCGAATGGACCCTGGATGAACTGCGCGACCGCGTGCTGGACATCAAGTTACTGGGCAGCGCCGGGGTGAAAAAGGATTTGACGGTGCCCCAGACCTTGCATGCGCTGAACGACCACCCGCTGTTGCGGCAGATGCTGCACATGCAAGACCCGCTGCTGATCCAGATGAACGCCAAGGCCAACAGCGCGCACCCGCGCGGCACCTCGCACCAGTGCAACCTGGTATCGCGCCAGGGCAATCGACGCTGTGTGATTTCGTTCTACCGCCCGCCGACCCAGCAGGGGTTTTCCCTGGCTGAGTTGTCGTTTCTCAAGTGCCTGTCGGATACGCTGTTGCCGTTGATGGAGCGGCATGCCCAGAGCCTGCGTCAGGCGCCACACGCCGAGACTGAGCCGGCCCATACCCTGCTGGAACAATCGCAGTTGCAGCGTGAGTTCTACAAACGCTTGTCTTTGAGCGACATCACCCTTTCGGCGCGGGAACAGGAAGTGTGCCTCGGTCTGCTGACCGGCGGCACCGTGCCGCAAATCGCGGAGAAACTCAGTGTCAAAAACAGCTCGATCGAAACCTACCTCAAGCGCGCCGCCGCCAAGCTGGGCGTGAGCGGCCGGCATGGCCTGGCCAAATGGATGGTGGGCGCCTGATGAACACACGAGCACTGTGCACCGTCGGCATGGCCTGGATGCTCGGCGGTTGCTCGCTGATCCCCGAGTACCAGCGGCCAGCCGCGCCGACGCTTGCGCAGTACCCCCAAGGCGGTGTCTACCGCCTGGCGCAGGCCGGCACCCAGGCGCAAAACCCGGACTGGCAGCAGCTGTTCCACGACCCGGCGCTGCAACAGCTGATTAATGATGCGCTGGTCAACAACCGCGACCTGCGGGTGGCGGCCCTGAATGTGCAGGCGTTCCAGGCGCAGTACCGAATCCAGCGCGCGGATCTGTTCCCGGCAATCTCTGCCACAGGCGCCGGCAAGCGCCAGAAGTTGCCAGGGAGCGTGACCGGCACCGGCAAATCGGCGATCACCTCCAACTATTCCGCCACCTTGGGCCTGAGTGCCTATGAGCTGGATCTATTCGGCCGCGTGCGCAGCCTCAGCGAACAGGCGCTGCTCACTTACCTGGGCAGCGAACAAGCGCGGCGCAGCACGCAATTGAGCCTGGTGGCCAACGTCGCCAATGCCTACCTGACCTGGCGGGCCGATCAGGAACTGCTGGCCCTGGCCGAGCAAACCCTGGTCGCCAACGACCACAGCTGGCAATTGACCCGCCGCAGTAAAAGCGCAGGCAAAGCCTCGGCGCTGGACGTGGTGCAAGCACGCACAGCGGTAGAAAGTACCCGCGCCAGCGTGGCCCGCTATGAACGCCAAGTGGCCCAGGACCTCAACAACCTCACACTGTTGGTGGGTGGCCCGGTGGATGAACACCTGCCTGCGCGCCCATTGGCCGACGATCTGGTCGCCCGCGTGCCCGCCGGCTTGCCCTCCGACCTGCTGCAACGCCGCCCGGATATCCTCCAGGCCGAATACCAGTTGCAGGCGGCCAACGCCAATATCGGTGCGGCCCGTGCCGCGTTCTTTCCTTCCGTGACCCTGACAGCAAACGCGGGCAGCACCAGCAAGGAGCTGTCGGGGCTGTTCAAGGGCGGCTCGGGCAGCTGGACGTTCCAGCCGCAGATCAACCTGCCGATCTTCAACGCCGGCAGCCTGCGCGCCAGCCTGGATTACGCCAGGCTGCAAAAAGACATCACGGTGGCCCAATACGAAAAATCCATCCAGACCGCCTTCCAGGAAGTCGCTGACGGCCTCGCGGCGCGCCAGACCTTCAACGACCAACTGGAGGCGCAACGGGATTTCGTCGAGGCCAACCAGACTTATTACAACCTGGCCCAACACCGCTACCGCAGCGGCGTGGACAGCAACCTGACGTTCCTCGATGCCCAGCGTTCGCTGTTCAGCGCGCAACAGGCGCTGATTGTGGACCGGCTGGCGCAGTTGGTCGCCGAGGTGAACCTGTATACGGCGTTAGGTGGCGCGTGGAGTGAGTGGCCGAGCCTGGCGGCTGCGCGTTAGAGTAACTTGAGCCCAACCGCGGCATGACGGTGTGCATCGCGGCTTTCCAGTGGCTGTTTGTGCCCGTAACTGTCCAAGAAGCCGCCCACCACGGCCATCGAATGAAACCCGCTGTTGACCGTACCGATAGCGCCGTTCAGGAAGTCCTGAAGGGTTGCGGGCGCAACGAAGTCTTTCAAGCCCAGGCGACGCAAGGCCTCTCCCGGATACTCGCCATCATTGAGGCTGCGTATGGCGGCGGCAAAACTCTTATTAGCCTCCCCGTCGTTATTTTCGAGGTAAGCGCGTTTGGCACTGACGGCATATAGAAAGTGCGCATTGACCAGAACATCGTTGGGCCGGTCGGTGCCGAAGTTGGCGCCGGCCTTGGCCTGCTTCAGTTCGTCATGGGTGATGTGCAGCTTGAACCCATCGCGCGTGACAATACGATAGCCGGTGTCGGTGACCGCGATGGATTTGTAAATACCGTAAGGGTTATGGCCGAATCTCATCATTGCGGCCTTAATGGCGGATATCGTCACGCAATTACCTTCGGTTAATTGGTAAAAGTCTTTGAAAATATCAGTGGGCTTGATGCCCGTATTCGCAGGCGTACCTTTCAAGAATTCGTCACGATTGACGTTGCGGTTAGCGGTGACACTCGCAGGCAAAGGTACTGAATCAACCTCGGGTTTCAACCGAGCGGATAACGTCGCCAACAGACGCTCCAACTCGCCTACCAGGCTACTGAGTTGTTTGGCTTCGCTGGCTGGCGCAGGCGGATTGGAAGACGACAAAACCACTGGAGAAGTTACGGCATCGCTCGTTCTGGCATGACCAAAAGCAGCAGCGTTCACGGAAGACACTAACATGTTGAATAACCTCCTGACACTTACCGAATACTTTAAATTACCCGCGAAGGGTGACCACCTTCAATGACGGTGAAACCGGCCTGTTGTATAACTGACCCTCCATCACGCCTTCAATAATCACGCCGTTCTTGTTACTCCCGCCCTTGTCCAAGGGCACGCCGACCTGAGCGCCCAATGCACTGGCCTCGATAACCTGCATATGTTCTTTAAGCCCCAGATAGGACAGCGCCGTGTCACCGTCGATGCCGCCTCCGGCCCCCACCAGTACGCCCGGATAACTAGCCTCGGCATGGTACGCGCTGTCTTTTTCATAATGGCTGAAGAAACGGTCCGCGGCCCTCTCGCGCGCCAGCTCAATGTGCTGGCGCTTGCTCATTACGCCAAACAGAAATTGCGCATCCTTGACCATGCCTTCATCGCCGCCACTGAACTTTGCCGCCCTGGCCGCCAGTTCAAGTTCTTCAACGGTGATTGTCAGCTTGAAGCCGTCTCGCATCGTCACGTCATAGTGGTCACCATGTTTGACGACATGCTTGAAAGTCCCGATAGGGCTTTGCCCGAATGTAGCCATGGCAACCTTGATCGCGGCCACGTGCTCCTCTCGGCCCAAGGTGCCCAGGTAAGGAAATCTCTCATACGTGGCACGCAATCCATTGCGCAGGTCGTCAGGCTTTTGCCCTTTAGGTTTTTCAGACATAAACGTAGTGATTGGCTCATAGTTTTTATCTGAAAACATCTCAGTGAGTTCGGTATCAAACGCGCTACGGGTCTTGGCCAGGTTCGACCGATTCATGAAGGGCGCCAATTGTTCTTTCCATACACTTTTAACGGTTGGCACGGTGTCAGGTGCAGGCTCCGTATTCATCAGTGGCCTGTGCGGCGAACTCACAACAGGAGTTGGGTAAGCCGCAACGGGTGGCTGGGGTTTCGGCGCCTCATTCTCCCTGCTCATCCATGTTTTAAGTGCCACGACTAATGTACCCAACAACTTCAATAGCTCCCCCAGCTCTGCGTCACGGTTTGAGTTAACGCTTGGGCCAATCGGATAATGTGCCGGTAATTGACCAAAGTGTTTGGGTCGATCTGTAACGGGTTGATCAAGGGTTTTATCAGGCTGTGTAAACGTTGAGTGCGCAGGTGAGTAAGCAGGCTGAGTGTGCGTGAGCATTGTAGGAAGTCTCATGTAATCGAAGGAGGACAAGCGAAAACTATCAGGCGCTACTTGCTCACCGCCGCTGCCGAAAGCCTGCACTGAACAAGTACTCATGCGTGGCTAGGCGGTCGGAAAAGTTCCTGCCAGACAGGTAACAACATCCTTCTCGTTCAACGGACCACTATCAGAAAATTCCTCAGCATTGCGCTTTTTTTCCGAACAATCCTCAGCGTATCGCCGACTGACGCACCCGATATTCCCCCGGCGTCATCTGCGCGTGCCGCAAGAAAAACCGGCTGAAATACGCTGGGTCCTTGAACCCCAGTTGGTAGCAGATTTCATTCGCGGAACTGCCGGTAAACAACAGCAGGCGCTTGGCCTCCTGCATCAGCCGTTCAAGGATCAGGCGCTTGGAGGGCAGGTCGGCGATGCGCCGGCACACTTCATTGAGCCGCGCCTGGGTCACGCCAATACCTTGGGCATAACGCGCCAACGGCCAATGTTCCAGATAGTGGGCTTCGATCAGTTCGTTGAAGCGATGGAAGATACGCAGGTCTTCATGGGCTGTCGGACGTGCGGGCTGGGCGTGGGCGCACAGGCGCAGCAGGCGGATCATGATCAGCCGCGTCAGGCTGTCGAGGGCGGCGGCGCGCCCTGCCCGTTCGGCGTTGATCTCAGTGCACAGCGCCTCGAAGAGTTGCTCCAGACCCTCGGCGTCGCCATTCAAGGCGACACATGCGGCACCGGAAGCAAGGCTGGGGTCGGCGTCGATCAAGCTCCACACCAGCTGCTGGCGCACCGTCAGCACATGCCCGTCGGCATCGGCCTCGGTGACAAAAGCGTGGGCCACCGTGGGCGGCGTGAGAAAAAACATCGGCCCCGATTCAACGTACTGGCGGTCATCCAGATACACCCGCACCGCGCCACTCTTGACGTAATGCACCTGGAAAAACCGGTCATGGCGATGCACCGCCATATTGCGCCCGAAAAAACCCGCCAGGTTGCCGAGCTTGTCGTAATGCACCTCGGCGTCGCTGTAGCGCTGGTCGTAGACCTGCCCTATGTTGATGTTGGGAATCGGCTTCACGGGGCTCTCTTCTTGTTGTTGTGAGGCCAGCGCAGTGTGCCACGCTTGACGGTAGTTAACATATTAATTATAACGTTAACAACTTAACGAACGGCCTGTGCAGCCGTCGTCACCGCCAGGAGAAACGCATGAGCCGTACCCTGCATGATGTTGCCAGCGGCACCCTGTTCGGCGTTGCGCTGAACTACCAGGGCCTGCTGGACCAGCATCTCGCCGCCTTCCAGCAGGCGCCCTACCAGCAGCCGCCGACCAAGCCGGTGCTGTTTATCAAAACCCCCAACACGCGCAATGGGCACGACGGCGTGGTGCTACACCCGCACGGCGAGCGCCTGCAACCGGGCCCGGCGCTGGGCGTGGTGATCGGTCAGCGCGCCAGCCGTGTCAGCCTGGAGAACGCCATGGCGCATGTGGCCGGGTATGTGGTGGTGAATGAATTCAGCCTGCCGGAAGACAGCTACTACCGCCCTGCCGTCAAAGCCAAATGCCGCGATGGGTTTTGCGCCCTGGGCCCACAGCTGGTGGCGCGGGATCAAGTGGCCAACCCCAATCAGTTGAGCCTCAAGCTGTTCGTCAATGGCGAGCTGCGCCAGGAAAGCTCAACCGCCCATTGGGTACGGGACATCCCGCAATTGATCGCCGAGATCAGCGAGTTCATGACCCTGTACCCCGGCGACGTGCTGATCACCGGCACTCCGGAAGGCCGCGTGGATGTGCAGCCAGGCGACCAGGTTGAGGTCGATATCACCGGCATTGGCCGCCTGAGCAACACCATTGCAGCGGAGACATCGGCATGAAACGCGCACGTATCCACTTTGAAGGTGCAACCCACAACGTATTGGTGCAAGCCGACTGCAGCGTGCGCCTGGAGGATGGGCGGTTGCTGGCCGAAGACCAAGTGCAATGGTTGCCACCCGCCACCGGCAACATGTTCGCCCTGGGTTTGAACTACGCCGACCACGCCGCCGAACTGGCCTTTACGCCGCCGACCGAACCGCTGGCATTCATCAAATCGGTGGGCACCTACACCGGCCACCGCCAAGTCACCTGGCGCCCGGACAACGTCGCCTACATGCACTACGAGTGCGAGCTGGTGGCGGTGATCGGCAAGACCGCGCGCAACGTCAAGCGCGTCGACGCCCTGGAGTACCTGGCCGGTTACACGGTGTGCAACGACTACGCGATCCGCGACTACCTGGAAAACTCCTACCGCCCCAACCTGCGCGTGAAAAACCGCGACGCCACCACCCCGGTCGGCCCGTGGATCGTCGACGTGGCCGATGTGCCCGACCCAGGCAACCTGAAATTGCGTACCTGGATCAACGGCGAACTGCGCCAGGAAGGCAGCACGAAAGACATGATTTTCGATATCCCCTACCTCATCGAATACCTGTCCAGCTTCATGACCCTGCAACCGGGCGACATGATCGCCACCGGCACGCCCGAGGGCCTGGCCGATGTGGTGCCGGGGGATGAAGTGGTGGTGGAAGTCGAAGGCGTGGGCCGCCTGGTCAACCGTATTGTCAGTGAAACGGAGTTTTTCTCCGCGCGCAAAGAGGCTTGAGCACCATGATCAAACACTGGATCAACGGCCGTGAGGTCGAAAGCAAAGACACCTTTATCAACTACAACCCGGCCACCGGCGAGGCTATCGGCGAGGTGGCCAGCGGCGGCGCCGAAGAAGTCGCGCAAGCCGTAGCAGCAGCCAAGGAGGCGTTCCCCAAGTGGGCCAATACGCCGGCCAAGGAGCGCGCGCGCTTGATGCGCAAGCTGGGCGAGTTGATCGAACAGAACGTGCCACGCCTGGCCGAACTGGAAACTCTGGACACCGGCCTGCCGATCCACCAGACCAAAAACGTGTTGATCCCGCGTGCCTCGCACAACTTCGATTTCTTCGCTGAAGTCTGTACCCGCATGGACGGCCACACCTACCCGGTGGACGACCAGATGCTCAACTACACCCTCTACCAGCCGGTAGGCGTGTGCGGGCTGGTGTCGCCGTGGAACGTGCCGTTCATGACCGCCACCTGGAAGACCGCGCCGTGCCTTGCACTGGGCAATACGGCGGTGTTGAAGATGTCGGAACTGTCGCCGCTGACCGCCAATGAACTGGGGCGCCTGGCGGTGGAGGCCGGGATTCCCAATGGCGTGCTCAATGTGATCCAGGGCTACGGCGCCACCGCCGGCGATGCACTGGTACGGCACCCGGATGTACGGGCGATTTCCTTTACCGGCGGCACCGCCACCGGCAAGAAAATCATGCAGAGCGCCGGCCTGAAAAAGTATTCCATGGAACTGGGCGGCAAGTCGCCGGTGCTGATTTTTGAAGACGCCGACCTGGAACGCGCCCTCGACGCCGCGTTGTTCACGATCTTTTCCCTCAACGGCGAGCGCTGCACCGCCGGCAGCCGCATCTTCATCCAGGAAAGCGTCTACCCGCAATTTGTCGCCGAGTTCGCGGCGCGCGCCAAGCGCTTGATCGTCGGCGACCCCCAGGACCCGAACACCCAGGTCGGCTCGATGATCACCCAGGCCCATTACGACAAGGTCACCGGCTATATCAAGATCGGTCTGGAGGAAGGCGCCACGCTGCTGGCTGGCGGCCTGGAACGTCCGGCCAACCTGCCGGCGCACCTGCGCCGCGGCCAGTTTATTCAGCCAACGGTGTTTGCCGACGTGAACAACCGGATGCGCATCGCCCAGGAAGAAATCTTCGGCCCGGTGGTGTGCCTGATTCCGTTCAAGGATGAAGCCGAGGCACTGCAACTGGCCAACGACACCGAATACGGGCTGGCCTCCTACATCTGGACCCAGGACATCGGCAAGGCCCACCGCCTGGCGCGCGGTATCGAAGCGGGCATGGTATTTATCAACAGCCAGAATGTACGGGATTTGCGCCAGCCGTTTGGCGGGGTCAAAGGCTCGGGCACCGGCCGTGAAGGCGGCCAGTACAGCTTTGAAGTGTTTGCCGAGATCAAGAACGTGTGTATTTCCATGGGCAGTCATCACATTCCGCGCTGGGGCGTGTAGCCCAGGATCAAACAAGCCTCCTGTGGGAGCCGGGCTTGCCCGCGATGCAGACACCGCGGTCCTTCAGCCGTACCGAGTCGATGCCATCGCAGGCAAGCCAGCTCCCACAGGGACCTCACAGGCCATACAAGAATAATTATTCAGGAGAGTCATCATGGGCGAAGTGGTTCTGGCAGCCAAGATCTGCCACGTACCGTCGATGTACCTGTCGGAACTGCCCGGCAAGCATCACGGCTGTCGCGAAGCGGCCATTGCCGGACACAAGGAAATCGGCCGGCGTGCCCGCGAACTGGGGGCCGACACCGCGGTGGTGTTCGACGTGCACTGGCTGGTCAACAGCGGCTACCACGTCAACTGCGGCGAACAGTTCCAGGGCACCTACACCAGCAACGAACTGCCGCACTTCATCAAGAACATGGACTACGCCTACCCCGGTTGCCCCGAGCTGGGCGAGCTGATCGCCGCCGAAGCCAACCTGGCTGGCGTGCGCAGCATGGCCCACAACATCCCGAGCCTGGAGCTGGAATACGGCACCCTGGTGCCCATGCGCTACATGCATATGGGCGTGCCCGACGCACACAAATTCAAGGTCATTTCCATCGCTGCCTGGTGCGCCTGGCATCGCCTGGAAGACAGCTTTGCCTTCGGCGCCGCTGTGCGCCGGGCGATCGAAAAGAGCGACCGCAAGGTGCTGGTGCTGGCGTCCGGCTCGCTGTCCCATCGGTTCTCGGACGACCGTGAGGCTGAGGCGAATATTCACAACTGGACCCGCGAATTCGACAAGCAGGTGGACCTGCATGTCGTGGAAATGTGGAAGCAAGGTCGCTTCAAAGAGTTCTGCGCCATGCTGCCCGACTACGCCGAACACTGTTTTGGCGAAGGCAAGATGCACGACACCGCCATGCTCCTGGGCCTGCTGGGTGGGCCGGACTATGCCAAGCCGGCCGAGATCATCACGCCGCCGTTCGGCAGTTCGGGCACCGGCCAGATCAACGCGATTTTCCCGCTTTAACCCTGGGAGAGCCCCATGCCGCACTTTATCGCTGAGTACACCGACAACCTCGAACAGCAGGCCGACTTGCCCGGCCTGTTTGAAAAAGTCCACCGCGTGCTGGGCGACAGCGGTGTGTTTCCGCTGGGCGGCATTCGCAGTCGCGGCGTACGCCTGGACACCTGGCGCATGGCCGACGGCAAGCATGACTATGCCTTTGTGCACATGACCCTCAAAGTCGGCCATGGCCGCGACCTGGCCACGCGCGAGGCCGTCGCCCAAGCGGTGTTCGCGGTGATCATCGCGCACTTCGCCGAGCTGCAGGCACAGCGCTTGCTCGCGTTGTCGTTCGAGATGATCGAGCTGCACCCGCAGCTCAACTTCAAGCAGAACAATGTGCACGCGTTCCTGAACAACCCGGCGAACTGAAACGGCCCGCCTCCCTGTAGGAGCGAGCTGGCTCGCGAAAAACCTTCAGGCACGGCGGATCCAACAGCGCTGCGTTTTCGTTAACGTTTTTCGCGAGCAAGCTCGCTCCTACAACAAAAAGAACACCACCATGAGCACAGCCCATTCCACTGCAAGCCTGCAGCTTGCCGAGCACGACCGCACCCATCGTTTGGTGACCTGGCGCCTGATGCCCTTGTTGCTGGTGTGTTACCTGTTCGCCCATCTGGACCGCATCAACATCGGCTTTGCCAAGATGCAGATGAGCAGCGACCTGCACTTCAGCGACACCGTGTATGGCTTCGGCGCCGGCCTGTTCTTCATTGCCTACGCACTGTTCGGCGTGCCCAGCAACATCGCCCTGGACCGCGTCGGGCCACGGCGCTGGATCGCCGGCCTGATGGTGGTATGGGGTCTGCTCTCTACCGGCATGCTGTGGGTGGAGAGCGCGCGCGGGTTCTACGTGCTGCGCTTTCTACTGGGGGTGGCCGAGGCCGGGTTTTTCCCGGGGATCCTGGTATTCCTCAACCGTTGGTACCCGGCACGCCGTCGCGCCCAGGTCACCGCATTGTTTGCCATTGCGGTGCCCATGGCCGGGGTGCTGGGCGGGCCGATTTCCGGGGCGATCCTGGAAAACTTCCACGACGTCGGCAGCCTGCGCGGCTGGCAGTGGATGTTTCTGATCGAAGGCGCGCCCGTGGTTTTGCTGGGGCTGGTGGTGCTCAAGTGGCTGCCGGACAGCTTCGAGTCGGTGCACTGGCTGACTGCCGAGCAAAAACAGCAACTGCGCACCCAACTGAGCAACGAGGAACAGCGCAAGACCATCACCTCGTTCGGCGGCATCCTGCGTGACCCGCAGGTGTGGCTGCTGGTGGCTGTGTACTTTGCGGTGATGCTGGCGGTCAACACCCTGGCGTTCTGGATGCCCACCCTGATCCACGGCGCCGGCATCGGCCGTGACAGTCAGGTCGGCTTGCTCAGCGCCGTGCCGTACTTGGCCGGTTGCTTCTTCATGCTCGGCTGCGGGCGCTCGTCCGACCGCCACCGCGAGCGCCGCTGGCACCTGTGCGTGCCGTTGCTGATGGCCGCGCTCGGTATCGCCGTGGCGGGCCTGGCGCCCGGCAATGCGCTGCTGGTGATGAGCGGGCTGGTGGTCGCCGGCATGGGCGCCAGTGCCGCCCTGCCGATGTTCTGGCAACTGCCACCGGCGTTTCTCTCCCACACCACCCAGGCGGCGGGCATCGCCATGATCAGCTCGTTCGGCAGCATCGCGGCGTTCCTCGCGCCCTACCTGATCGGCTGGATGCGCGACGCCACCCAGAGCGCCAGCCTGGCCCTGTACGTACTCGCGCTGTTTATCGCCCTCGGTGGCTTGCTGGTGCTGCGCACCCAGGCCGCCATCGTCAACCCACACTAGAGACCGTTGCCATGCTCGACTCCCAGCAAATCCTCGCGGCCGCCGCCCACCTGGACCGCGCCGAACGCAGCCGCGAACAGGTGCGCCAGTTTTCCCTCGATTACCCCGGCATGACGATCGAGGACGCCTACGCCATCCAGCGTGAATGGGTCGCGCAAAAGATCAAGGACGGGCGCACGCTCAAGGGCCACAAGATCGGCCTGACGTCACGGGCCATGCAGGTGTCGTCGAATATCACCGAACCCGATTACGGCGCCCTGCTCGACGACATGTTTTTCGACGAAGGCAGCGACATTCCCTTCGAACGTTTCATCGTGCCACGGGTGGAGGTGGAACTGGCTTTCATCCTCGGCAAGCCGCTCAAAGGGCCCAACTGCACGGTGTTCGATGTGCTCGACGCCACCGAATGGGTGATCCCGGCGCTGGAAATCATCGACGCCCGCATCCAGCAGGTCGACCCGCACACCAACGCCACGCGCAAGGTGTTCGACACCATCTCCGACAACGCCGCCAACGCCGGTGTGGTGCTCGGCGGCCGCGCCGTGCGCCCCACCGAGATCGACCTGCGCAAAGTGCCGGCGGTGTTGTATCGCAATGGCGTGATCGAAGAGTCCGGGGTGTCGGCGGCGGTGCTCAACCACCCGGCCAAGGGCGTGGCGTGGCTGGCTAACAAGCTGGCGCCCTATGACGTCACCCTGCTGCCCGGCCAGGTGATTCTCGGCGGCTCGTTTACCCGCCCCGTGGCAGCCCGCCCCGGCGATACCTTCCACGTCGACTACGACCTGCTCGGCTCGATTGCCTGCCGCTTCGTCTGAATCCAGGAGTGCTTTCATGGACATGCCTGTCAACCGCTTCAAGCAACGCCTGCACAACCGCGAGGTACAGATTGGCCTGTGGCTCGGCCTTGCCAACGCCTACTGCGCGGAACTGGCCGCCAACGCCGGTTTCGACTGGCTGTTGATCGACGGCGAACATGCGCCCAACCAACTGGGGGACATGCTCGCGCAGTTACAGGCCATTGCGCCCTACCCCAGCCAGGCGTTGATTCGCCCGGTGATCGGCGATACGGCCCTGATCAAGCAACTGCTGGATATCGGCGCGCAGACGCTGCTGGTGCCCATGGTCGAAAACGCTGCCCAGGCCCAAGAACTAGTGCGCGCCCTGCGCTACCCACCCCAGGGTATTCGCGGGGTCGGCAGCGCCCTGGCCCGTGCCTCGCGCTGGAACAGTATCGATAATTACCTCGACCAGGCCGACGCGCAGATGTGCCTGCTGGTGCAGATTGAGAATGCCGAGGGCCTGGCCAATCTGGACGCCATCGCCGCCGTCGAAGGCGTGGACGGTGTGTTTATCGGCCCGGCAGATTTAAGCGCGTCCATGGGCCATCGGGGTAATCCTGGGCATCCTGAAGTGCAGGCGGCGATTGAGGATGCCATCGTGCGTATCGTCAAGGCGGGTAAGGCCGCAGGGATTCTCAGTGCAGATGAAAATCTCGCACGACGCTATATCGAGTTGGGGGCGACGTTCGTGGCGGTGGGGGTCGACACCACGGTGTTGATGAGGGGGCTGCAAAGCCTGGCCGGGAAGTTCAAAGACGTGCCTCTGGCTGCCAGTACCGGTGGTGTCTACTGAGATCCAATGTGGGAGCTGGCTTGCCTGCGATAGCGGTGCATCAGCGACAAATAAGCCAGCTGACCCGGCGCTATCGCAGGCAAGCCAGCTCCCACAGTTGACCGGTGGTGGTTCAGTCACTAGGTCAGCGCTTGATGTTCTTCAAGTCATCCAGCAACCCTAACAGCATCTGGAATTTCTCTTCGCCAAACTGATCCTGCAAGCGCTGGTAGTTGGCCTCCATGCACTGGCTCATCGACTCGAAACTCGCCTTGCCCTTGTCTGCCAGGGTAATCAGCACCCGGCGCTGGTCCTGTTCGGCCTTGCGCCGGTGCACCATGCCGGCCGCTTCCATGCGCACCAGCACGCCGGTCATGCTCGGCTTGAGGATGCAGGCCAGTTCCGCCAGTTGGTAGATCTCCAACTCACCATGCTGTTCAAGGATGCGGATGATGCGCCATTGCTGTTCGGTCAGGCCGTGTTCATTCAGGGAAGGACGGAAAAAACTCATCGCGGCCTCACGTGCTTGCAGCAAGGCCAGGGTCAGGGATTGTCGAGGTGTGGACATAGGGCTCAGGGTCACGAAGTATTTAGTTAATAGTTTAACGAAACTCTAACATTCCCGGCCGCGGAGCGCGCTATAACTTGTAGGTGCCCTCGCCCGTGGCGCGCTGAATCAAAAACCCGGGCACGCAGGATCAAGACTTCCAGCCCGCCAGGGGCCCTAATGGAGGCATCCGCTTTAGCGCCTTCCTTCACTTTTTCAGGCTGCGCCATGATCAACATCGAAACCCCCACGTACTACACCGCCACCAAGAAATACAACCTCAGCTTCCCCACCCTGGAACAGGATATCGACGCAGACGTCGTGGTCATCGGCGGCGGCTTTTCCGGGATCAACACCGCCCTTGAGCTGGCGGAAAAAGGCATCACCAACATTGTGGTGCTTGAAGCGCGCTACCTGGGCTTTGGCGGCACGGGCCGCAACGGTGGGCAGATCATGGCAGGCATCGGCCATGACCTGGAGAAGATCAAGAAGGACGTGGGCGAAGACGGCCTGCGCCAAGTGTTCGAGATCAGCGACCTGGGCGCCGACATCATCAAGAACCGCATCGCCAAGTACAACATCGATGCAGACTTTTGCCACGGCTACGGCTACATGGGCTTCAACGCCCGCCAGGAAAAAACCCTGCGCGCCTGGGAGAAAGACTTCAAGTCGATCAACAGCCAGCACGAAATCCGCTTTCTCGGCGGCTCCGATGTGCAGCAGATCATCGGCTCCACCGCCTACACCAGCGCCCTGTTGCACATGGGTGGCGGGCATGTGCATTCGCTGAACCTGCTGCTGGGCGAAGCCACCGCACTGGCCAGCCATGGCGTGAAGATCTTCGAGAACAGCCCGGCGCTGGAAGTCAGCTACGGCGAGCGCATCACTGTGCGCACCGGTCGCGGCTCGGTACGCGCCAGCAAGTTGCTGTGGGCCTGTGACAGCTTTCTCAACAAGCTGGAGCCAGAACTGCACCGCTCGACCATCAACACCTACGCGTTCCAGATGATGACCGAGCCGTTGTCCGAGGAGCTGATCCAGCGCATCAGCCCGATCCGTGGGGCCTACAGCGACATCCGCCCGGTGATCGACTACTACCGCGTCACCAATGAGAACCGCCTGCTGTTCGGCGCCGCCACGCCTTTGGTGGAGCACATTCCCGGCGACCTCAAAGCCTGGAACCGCCACCTGATGCTGAAGATTTTCCCCTACCTCAAGGACGTGAAAATCGACCTGGCCTGGGGCGGCCCGATGGCGTGCAGCCCGAACCTGTTCCCGCAGGTGGGCACCTTGCCGGGGCGCAGCAATGCGTTTTTCGTACAGGGCTATTCCGGCTTCGGCGTCACCCCCAGCCACATCATCTGCAAGGTGTTGGCCGAAGGCATGAGCGAAGGCTCGGCGCGCTATGACCTGGTCAGCTCGATTCATCGCCCCACCATCATTGGCAAGGACGCGATTCGCCCGCTGCTGCTGACGGCGGGCAAATCCTGGCACCAACTTTCCGGCTACTGGAACGGTCGCCGCTAACCCCCTGTAGGAGCGGGCTTGCCCGCGAAAAGCGTCGACGATAACGCGGGCATTCAGGTGAATCGCGCTGCCAATACGTTCTTCGCGAGCAAGCTCGCTCCTACAAAAAATAATGCTGTATTAATCAGGAGCATCTGCCATGACCCTTACCACTATCAAACACAACGTCCAGCTGTCGGAACTCGACGCCTGGGGCACCGTGGCCGACCTCGGCTCGCAAATCCTCGAAGGCGAAGTACGCGCCTTCGGCAAGATGACCTTAGGCGCGCCCACCGATGCGGTCAGCAGTGCGTACTTCGGCACCACCCAGGGCAAGTTCCGCATGGTTTACCCGTTCGCCGAACAGGCCACGATAGTCACCGGCGAAGTGGTGCTGACCGACGAGTCCACCGGCCAATCCACACGCTACAAAGCCGGTGACAGCTGGTTCGTGACCAAGGGCACGCCCGTGCTGTGGGAAGTGGTCAGCGAGAGTTTCGTCAAACACTACTTCGCCGTCGTGTAAGGGAGGCGTTGCCATGTCGAATTCATCTGACTGGATCACCGTAGGCGCCCTGGCCGACGGTTTTGCACCCGAGGCGTTCATCCTGCCGAACCTGGCCGACCTGGCCGGCCAGACCTTCACCCTGCACTTTGCCAATGGCTGGCAGATCGAACACCGCTTCGAACAGGAACGCCTGGCCTGGCATGCCGCCGATGGCCACTCCAGCGGCAGCGCGGCCTACCGCGCCAGCTCGATTCGCCCGGGCCTGTACCTGGTGGACTTTATCAAGCACGAGGCCGGGCAAAGCTGGTCGATCAGCCTGGTGCTGGACACGCCAAATGCCTCCTTTACCGCGGTGATTGGCCGTATGCCGGAACCGGCAGAGACCCACGAAGGCCTCTACCACCGCGCCCTGGCCGGCAAACCGCTGACCTCTGTACAGGTTGACTTCCTCCACGGCAGCCTCGACCGGCCGTGGCAGGACGGCCACTGCCTGCACGCCCCCACCGACGAGTTGGTCGGCCTGCGCAACCACTATCGCTACAGCCCCAGCGAGGTCTACGAGCACATCTACCTCAACCCGCGGTTCTACGCCTGGCAATGCCTTGAGGGCGTGGAGAAAGGCCTGTGCGACACCGACCGCTGCCATTACTACAAGATCGCAGAACAGCTGTACCTGTTCGTCTGGCAGGAGAAGATCGTGCCGACCCTCGGCCTGGTGCTGATCGACCTGCAACAGCACCGCAGCGACGGCAAGATCTTCGGCTATGCCGGGGCGTCCTTCGACGCGTTGTCGAACTTCCCGATCAGTTCCTATTGCCAGGTGCTCAACCGCACGGAGTACCCCCGTGACTGAGCCGCGCACGGTGGTGATCACCGGGGCCGGCACCGGCATCGGCGCTGCCTGCGCACGCTTGTACGCACAGGAAGGCTCGCATCTGGTGCTGATCGGTCGGCGTCGTGAGCCACTGGAACAGGTGGCGCTGGACACCGGCGGGCTGATCCTGGTGGGCGATGCCGCCTGCCCGGACACCTGGGACGGCTTTATCCAGCAAATCCGCAGCCACTGCGGGCGCCTCGATGTGCTGCTGGCCTGCGCCGGTGGCCACGGCCTGGGCAGCGCGACCCAGACCAGCCCGGCCACCTGGGAAGGTGCGCTGCGCAGCAACCTCGACAGTGCGTTCTACAGCGCCCGCGCCTGCCTGCCACTGTTGCAGGAAAGCGCCGGGAACATGGTGCTGATTGGCTCCATCGCCTCATTGGCGGCAGGCCCCGAGGTGTGTGGCTACACCACCGCCAAGCATGCGTTGCTCGGGCTCAACCGCTCGCTGGCCCGCGATTATGGGCCCCATGGCGTGCGGGTGAACGCGGTGTGCCCAGGCTGGGTGCACACGCCGATGGCCGATGCGGAAATGCAGCCATTGATGGCGGCGTATGGCGACACATTGGCGCAAGCGTACGCGCGCGTGTGTGCCGATGTACCGCTGCGGCGCGCCGCCCGTGCCGACGAGATCGCCAAGGTGTGCCGCTTCCTGGCCAGCGACGACGCCTCGATCATTACCGGCGCCACGTTGGTGGCGGACGGTGGGGCCAGCATCGTCGACGTGCCGACGCTGGCGTTCACGCGCCTGGAGCCTGCCCATGCCCCATGACCTGGATTTCAGCGGCCAAGTCGTGCTGGTCACCGGCGGTGCCCAAGGCATTGGCCTGGGCATCGTCCAGGCCTTTGCCCAACGCGGTGCGCGAGTGGTGATTGCCGACCGTCTGCTTGAACAGGCTGAAGCCCTGGCTGCCGGGTTACGCACGCAAGGGCATCAGGTTGACGCCGTTGGCGTTGACCTGGCGGATGCCGAAGCGGTGTTCGCTTGCGTCCAAGGCTTGGCGCAACTGGATGTGCTAGTGCACAACGCCGGGTACTTTCCGCTGACCGCCTTTGCCGACATCACCCCAACGATCCTGGAGCGCACCCTGGCGGTGAACCTGTCGGCGCTGTTCTGGCTGACCCAGGCGGCGTTGCCGAGGTTTCGCGAGCAAGGCCGGGGCTGCGTGCTGGTGACGTCTTCGGTCACCGGCAACCGGGTCGGTTATCCGGGGCTGAGCCACTATGCGGCGTCCAAGGCCGGGGTGAATGGGTTTATCCGCAACGCAGCGCTGGAGCTGGCGCCGTTGAATGTGCGGGTCAACGGCGTGGAGCCGGGCATGATCGCCACGCCGGCGATGGATAACCTGGGCGATGCGGCCGTGAATGACAGCATCGCCCGCCGTGTACCGCTGGGGCGCCTGGGCGCGGCGGCGGATATTGCCGGGGCGATGGTGTTTCTGGCCTCTGACCTGGCGGGCTATATCACCGGGCAGACGCTGGTGGTGGATGGTGGGTCTACCCTGCCCGAAACCTGAAACCCGAACTAACTGTGGGGGCTTGCCCCAATGCCCTGTAGGAGCGAGCTTGCTCGCGAAAAACGTCAACGATAACGCGTGCTTCCTGAATGAACGCGGCGCCTGTGGGTCTTTCGCGAGCAAGCTCGCTCCTACAAAATGCCTTGCCTGCCCCACATTGGCTCTCATGCAGCTTGAAGAAGCTGTTTATGCCTGCACCGCCTGCAACCGGCTCGAACGAAAATCCTTGGGTGATACCTCGAACTGCTTCTTGAACGAGCGGCTGAAATGCGCCGAGTCGGTAAAGCCCCATTTGTACGCAATCGAGGTGATCGACTCACTGCGCAGGAACGGGTTGGTCAAGTCATCCGCACTGCGCTTGAGCCGTGCGCGCTGGATATAGCGGCAGACGCTGTCGTCCTGTTCTTCAAACAAACGGTACAGGTGTCGCACCGAAATATTCAGGCGGTTGGCCAGGCCAATCGGGCTCAGGCCCGGCTGGCTCAGCGACTCATCGATGACTTTTTGCACATAGCTGCGCAGGTTATTGCCCTGCAACGAGGCCACGCCTTCACGGCACTCGCCGCCCTGCTCCAACGCCGAACCCAGCAGCGAGACAAAGGCCGCTTGCAGTGCTTCCACTTGCGTGGCGTCTTCGTCGGTATCGTCCTTGCACAGTTGGTCCATCAGCACATGCAGCATGCGCCCGCAGGCTTTGGTCGAGGAGATCTTGCCGAAGGCCCGTGCCTGGCCGCCCAGGTGCTTGCACACCGCAGTGCGCGACAGGGACAGCGAGGCGTGTTCGATCAGGCCGAAGGGGGTGATTTCGATTGAGCCCACCGAGTCCATCAACAGCATTTCGCCGGGAGCCAGTTGTACGGTCTGGTCGTTTTGGGTGATCTGGGAATAGCCGCTGCGCTGGCTGACCAGGAAACATTCCTGGTCGTTGTCATGGTCAGCTTGGTGCGTCGGGCGTTTGATTAGCCCGGCGTTGGTGCGCAGGATGGCCAGGCCACGCGACAGGTTGTGGATCTCGCCGATAAACAGCGAACGGTTAAAGGCCAGTTCGGTATCGAAGTGGCCGCACGCGGCGCGCAGTTCGCGGTTCCAGCTGTCGAGCCCGTCGGGTGCATGCTGTGGGATGCTCATGGGGTGTCTCCGCAGTGGCGTTATTCTTGTTGTTCTGGTGCAATAGTTAACATGTTATCTATATGCACGCAACAACAACCTGTTTGCCCTTTGCAGAAGCACTAATGGTGCCAATCAGAGATTCGACAGTACCCTGTGCAGGCCGACCAATGTGGCGAGCAAATGCTCGCGTTGTGCACGGCTCACAGCAATGTAGCGCCGAAACGTCGGCATGCGGTTGACCACCTCGCTGCCGCCCATATGCTCCAGGCGCACGCACCATTGCTGGTCGTGCAGCTCGATGCGCAGGCGCTTGAAATCCAGCGGCATTAACGCTTGGAACAACGTGCTGTCAGCCAGCAAACGCGCCTGCAACTCACGGCCCAGTGCCTGGTTGCCAGCGCGGCGCCGCACATGAATGCCGCTGCGACGGAACGCGCCGCCATGGTGCACCTCGAAGTTGCCAGCGCCACCCGCTGCAGCAGGAACGCGCAGGACACATTCGGTCAGCACCAGGTGCATTAACAACTGCGACTCGGTGCGCTCGACAATCTCGAAGGCCACACCGTCCACTTCAAGGGTTGCCAGGCCCAGATCACGCCGCAGGTGGGCCAGGGTCACCCCCGGCCGATACCCGCTGGGTGCGCGGTCAGCACGAAACAGCTCAAACAGTTTTTGCCGCAAGGTCGCTATAACCGTCATGGGCCTGCCCCGGTTCGTGATTGAATTCCTTGGCCAACACCTCCTCCACACAGGCGGGCTTGAAGGGGTTGACCTTCTGCACCACCAGGGTCCAGAACAGCGCGTAGGTGGCCGTCACGCCGAGCATCACGCCAAACGGCACGTAGATGTCAGCCGGGTTCATGCCTGGTGGGGTGATAAACCACATGCCCAGCAGGATGCCGATGCTGGAGACGATCTGCGGCAGCGGGAACCACGGCGAGCGATAGGCCCGTGGCAAGTCCGGACGCCGAATGCGCAGGATCACCACTGACAAGGTCACCAACAGGTAGGCGAAACTCCACGCGCACACCGCCGCCAGCACCAGGTGCATGATGTTGTCGGTGTTGCCGCCCAGGTACAGCGCGTGCAGGCACGGAATCAACATGGCCACCAGGATGCACAATAGCGGCGTCTTGAAACGCGGGTGCAGGTAGGTGAACACCTTGGGCAAGGCGCCATCCACCGCCATACCGTAGAGGATGCGCGGCACGCCGGCCATCAGGGTATTGATGGTCGCAGCGCCAGCGAACAGAAAGCCGATGCCCAGCCACAACGGACCGATCTGCCCCATCACCTGTTCGGCGAACCGGGGGATGGCCATGGGTGTGTCCAACAGGTGAACGCCGGACGCCACATCGAGCACCACGTTCTCCACCTGGCGTTTCATCGCCGCGCCATAGATGAACATGCAGGTGGCCACGCCCATCAGCCCGAGCATCATCGCCCGTGGCATCACCTTGGCAGATTGGCGCAGGTCCGGCGCCAGCGGGGTGACGAACTCGCAGCCCACGAACATGAACATCGCCATGCCCACCAGCGACAGTACGGTAACCAGGTCGGTGCCCACCAACGACTCGCCGAACCAGCCATCCAACTGCACCGCCGGCGCGGCGATCAGGCCCAGTACGCCGAACACCATCAGGGTGGTCCACATGCCGAAGGTGAGGATGATCTCGGCGCGGCCAAATGCGCTGACGCCAAAAGCATTCAGCACGCCGAACACCAGTACGAAACCGACGCCCAGCAACCACGAGCCGCCGGCCGACTCTGCCAGGGTATTGAGGTGTTCGAAGTTCACCAGGGCCATGACGCCGGCGAGGATAGTTTCGGCGGTGCCGGCGAACACATGCACGATCAGGTAGGCCGACAAGGGCCCGGTGATCGCAAAGAACCTACCCATGCCGCAGTTGATGTAGTCGTACACCGAACCGGTGGTAGGCAGTATCGACGCGGCCTCGGCGAAGGTGGTGGCCTGGGCCAGCATCATCACCACGGCGATCAGCATCGCCAGGGCAAAGGCGCTGCCGCCGATGCCAAAACCCATGGTGGCGGTGAGAATCACCGGGCTGGCCATGATCAGGCCGATGGTGCTGGCCAACGCAGTGGGAAAACCTACCGTGCCCCGGTTGAGGTGTGCGGTGAGTCGGTCGTTGATCGACATGGAGGGGTCCTCGAAGCGGTTTTTTTAATGTGTCGGCACTCTGCGCCCCACTCCCGTTGATCGTCTTGCCCCTGTCTGCCGCCGGTTTTGTTGCTGCCTGCCAAGGCCTGCTGCCTGGCGGCCAGAGTCAATTGCCTGGCACGCAGGGAAAAGACTTGGCCTCATACCGCTCGCCCTAATGCGCCCTCACTCTTAACCAAGATGGGGGCAATAACAATGGAGCACACACTGAAAAACCGCTGCCTGCGCCAGACGGTCGGCCTGGGCGTGGCACTGCTGGTGGGCCAAGCGCAGGCCATCGAGTTGTATGCAGACGCCGACACTCAGGTCACCGGCAACTTCCTCGCCGTGTACGGTATGTTCAATAGCCCGAAGAACTACGATGGGCGCAGCGGCGGCTCCACTTGGCGTGAGGCGTTCATCAAGTACGGCCTGAGCGCCGAACAGAACCTGGGCAACCTGGGCGGTGTGTATGGCACGGCCAACCTGGTGAGTTCCGGTACCTGGGGCGACGGCGATGCGGCCGGGTTGACCAACGGCACCGAGCGCACCACCAAGTTTGACGAAGCCTTCGCTGGCTGGCGGTCTGGCGAGTTGTTACCGGCGCTGGGCAAGGACGGCCTGGACCTGTCGTTCGGGCGCCAGATCATCATGCTCGGCGACGGTTTTATCCTTAACGACGACGGCCCCAACCTGGGCAACGGTGTGGGCGACGGCGAGTTCAATCGCGGCGGCGCCTACTACATCGCCGCACGCCATGCCTTCGATAAGACGGCGGTGATTCGCCTGGGCGGCAAGGACGGTGTGCACGGCAGCCTGATGTGGATCAAGTCCGACAACCGCGCCCAGGCCCTCACCGAAATGGCCGCCGGCACCCTGGAATACAGTGCCGCGCCGGGCACCCTGGGGCTGACCTATATTCACGGCATCGACGTGGATGAGCGCTTCGCCACCGACCTGCAGCGCCAGCGCAAAGGCATGAACCTCTACAGCCTGCGCGGCGCCGGCAATGCCGGTATCGACAACGCGCACTTGGCCTTCGAACTGGCGCGCCAAAGCCGTCGCGACGGCCAGGAAAATGCCGGTTACGTCGAAGCCGGCTACACCTTCGCCAACCTGCCGTGGTCGCCGGACCTGACCTACCGCTACGCCCGTTATTCGAAGAACTGGGACGGCTTGTTCTCAGGCTTCAACCGTGGCTACGGCACCTGGGTGCAGGGCGAAGTGGCGGGCAACTATTCCGGCCCCTTCAACAGCAATACCGCCGTGCAGCACGTGGCGCTCAAGGTCAAACCATTGGAGAACGTCACCCTTGGGGCGCTGTTCTTCGACTACAACACCGTCAGTACCCGTGACCAGCCCAATCTGGATGGCCGCGAACTGGACCTGTATGCCGAATGGGCCGTCAACGAGCACCTGATCATCACGCCGCTGCTGGGCCTTTACACACCCAACAAATCAGCCGATACCGGTGGCAATCAGGTCGGCGGCAACGGCACCAATGTCTACAGCCAACTGGTGGTCGCCGTGCCGTTCTAAACCGCCTCGGGCGCGCAGGGAGGCAGCGCCCGGACCTCGGCATAGGCGCCCTGATGATAGAGCAGCGGCGCACGGCCAAAATCATCAAAGGCCACCACCTTGCCAATCATGATCCAATGGTCGCCGCCGTCCACCTGCTGGTATTTCTCGCAGTGAAAACGCGCCGAGCAATCGGCGAATACCGGCGAGCCACCCTCCCCCGGCTCGTACTCGATCAGGGCGAAGCGGTCTTCACGGGGGCGGGCAAAATTGTTGGATAGATGCACCTGGTCCGCCGCCAACACATTCACGGCAAAGTGGCTGGCCTCCTCGAACACGGCATGGCTGTTGGAGCGTTTGTCGATGCTCCACAGCACCAGCGGCGGGTCGAGGGATACCGAGTTGAAACTGTTGGCCGTCACGCCCACCTTGCGCCCGGAGGCGGTGGCCGCGGTGACCACGGTCACGCCAGTGGCAAAATTGCCCAAGGCGCGACGAAAGGCTCGTGGGTCGAATACGTCTGACATGCAAGACTCCCGGGTGGCCTCTATGGGCCGCCCTGATTGTTGTAGGGAAAACGCGGCTACACCATGCTCGGGTCGGGTTCCAGGCCCATCAGCTCACGGCCAAGGATCTGCGCGCACACGTCATAGTCGGTGTAGGCATGCGCGCCGGTCATATGGGCATCGCGGAATAGGCGCTGCATTTCGTTGTGTTCGAACCAGGCATTGCCACCGGCGGCGGCGAACAGCCGGTCTACCGCTTCGATGCACATCTTGGTGGCGTAGGCCTGGTTGGTGCGCCAGAACGCCAGGGTTTCTCGCGCTGGGTAGCGGTGGGCGGCGCTGTGTTCGGCGTGGTCTTGCCAGGTCTTCTCCAAAAACGCCCGAGCGGCGGCCACCTGGTGGGTGGACTCGGCCAGGCGCATCAGCGCCGGGGTCGCTGCGCCGACGGCGGCACCGGTGTAGGCGCGCACGCGGTTTTTGGTTTTTTCGCGGAACACCTCCAGCATGCGCTCGGCCACGCCGAGGCTGACGGTGGAGAAGCCACTGGCGAAATACGGCCGGTACGGCGCGTAAAAAATCTGGCTGTCAGGGTAGAGACCAAAGCCTGCGGACTTGCCTTCCATCATGTCCTTGGCCTTCTGGATCCGGTGCTCAGGCACCCAGGCGTTGTCGATGATCAGGGTCTTGGTGCCGCTGCCTTTCATGCCGGCCGCGAACCAGTCATCGCGGATCTGATAGTCACTGCGCGGCAGCACGGCAAAGCAGTAATCCTGGGTGCCTTCGGCATTCTGGCGACGGCAGCCGACAATCGCCCATTCGCCATGGTCACAGCCGCTGCTCCAGCCCATCTCACCACTGAAGTACACACCGCCCTCGCCCTCGGTCACCCGGCCAAACGGCGCAATACTGCTGCTGGCCGTGGCATCCGGGTTGGCGCCCCAGATCTCCTCCTGCAACTGCGCCGAGAACAGCGCCAGTTGATGGCTATGGGTACACAACAAACTCATGGCCCAGGCGGTGCTGGCGCAACTGCCGGCGAGCAAGGCGATGCAGTCGGCGAATTCGGGCAGCGACAGCTCCAGGCCGCCAAATGCTTTGGGCTGGAAGGCGCGGTGCAGGCCGATGCTTTTGAGCAGCGCAATATTCTCATCCGGCACCTGGCGCAGCTGTTCTGCACGGCTGGCGTTCGCGGCAATGGCAGGCAGAAGAGGCTTGAGATCTTCGAGGAGCGGGTTTGGCTTTTTCATGGACGGCCCTGCTTATTATTGGAAGTCCGGCAGGCGCTCCGAATCGTGGAACGGCGCGGGATGCAGGGCCAGTATCAAACGGGTCGTGCAGGCGGGAAATGCACGTTCGGTAGGCAAGCTTGTACTTTTCACAAGCACGGCAGGCACAGGCATAAAAGCTGGCAGGCACAGTCAAGCTGCGTACCTGCGCGTTGGTTAACCTCGGGGTTTCTTTTGTGAACTGCCAGGAACCTGCCATGAGCGATATACCGCTGCTGCCTCAAGTCGACGCTTTTCTACGTCGTCTCCATGGGCTATTCATTGACGGTGCCAGCGTGCACAGCCACACCGATACACGCCTGAGCGTGACCAACCCCGCCACCGGCCAGGTGATCGCCGATGTGGCCGACGCAGACCTGGCGGATATCGACGCCACGGTCGCTTGCGCCAACCGGGGTTTCCAGCTGTGGTCGCAGACCGCACCGGCCATCCGTGGCAACGTGCTGCTGAAACTGGCCGACCTGCTGGAACACCACCGCGAAGAACTGGCACAGATCGAAACCTGCCAGTCGGGCAAGATCATCCAGATTTCCCGCGCCTTTGAGGTCGACCAGGCCGCGCATTTCCTGCGCTACTACGCGGGTTGGGCCACCAAGCTCAGCGGCCAGACCCTCACGCCGTCGCTGCCTTCGTTCAATGGCGAGCGCTACACCGCCTTCACCTTGCGCGAACCGGTGGGCGTGGTGGTGGGCATTGTGCCGTGGAATTTCTCGACCATGATCGCCATCTGGAAGCTCGCCTCGGCGCTGGTGACCGGCTGCAGCATCATCATCAAGCCCAGCGAATTCACGCCGCTGACCCTGCTGCGCATCGCTGAACTGGCCATCGACGCGGGGCTGCCGGCGGGGGTGCTGAATGTGCTGACCGGCGGCGGCCATGTCGGCAAGGGGCTGGTGGAACACCCTGGCACGCACAAGGTGTCCTTCACCGGCTCAGTGCCCACCGGTATTGCAGTAGGCCGCAGTGCCATGGGTGCCGGGCTCACCCGTGCGACCCTGGAACTGGGCGGCAAGAACGCGGCAGGATTCCTGCCCGATATGAACGTGAACAAAGCAGTGGACGGCATCATCGAAGCGGGCTTCTTGCACTCGGGGCAAATCTGCGCGGCGGCCGAACGCTTTTTCGTGCACCGCTCGCAAATCGACGCCGTGCTGGAAAAACTCAAGACGCGCCTGAGCCGCCTGAATATCGGCTCGCCCCTGGACGAACACACCGAATTCGGCCCGGTCACACACCAGCAGCATCAGCACAAACTGCTTGGCTACTTCAACCAGGCCCGCGCCGAAAACAACACGATCATCCACGGCGGCCACCTTATCGACCGCCCCGGTTGCTACGTCGAACCCACGGTGATCCTCGCCAACCACCTGCACGACACCCTGCTCAACGAAGAAACCTTCGGCCCCATCGCCACCTTCCTGCCCTACGACGACGAAGACGAGCTGCTGGCGCTGATGAACCACGGGCCCTATGGGCTGAGCGCCAGCCTGTGGACCAACGATTTGGGCAAGGCCCTGCGCATGATCCCGGCGATCAAGGCAGGCACCTTGTGGGTGAACATGCACACCTTGCTCGACCCGGCAGTGCCGTTTGGTGGGTGCCGGTCTTCGGGGGTTGGGCGGGAGTTTGGCAGTGCATTTATTGAGGATTACACCGAGCTTAAGTCGGTGATGATTCGGTATTGATTGGGGGGGGCAGTGCACATCTGGTTTGGTGTACACCGCCCCCTCCCACATATGGATCGCATTGCATCAGTGAGATAGCTGTCTTTGTCAGCCACTACTTGCTGCTTTCAAAAAATCGCTCGCCTAACTGAACGGAACCACCGCCTCCGCCTCAACCTCGATCAACCAATCCGGCAACGACAACCCACTGACCATAGTCCACGAAGACGGCGGCGGGTTATGCGCGAAGCGCTGGCGCAAAGCTTCAGCAATCGGCTCCTGCTGCTCCCGGGCAGACTCGACGATATACAACCGCAGCATGATCACATGGGACAGATCGCCCCCCACCTCAGCCAGCACCTTGTCGACATTATCCAACGCCATGGCCGTCTGCTCGGCAATGCCTGGGCCCACGGTGCGCTCTTGAGCATCGACGCCCACCTGCCCGGAAAGCATGATCCGCCGCCCCTGCGGCACTTCCATGGCCTGGCTGAAACCGTATTGCAGCGAATTGAATACCGTCGTGGGATTAATGACCTTTCGTTGCATGACGAGTCCTTGTTGGCAGTAGGAAAACAAGGCTAACCCAAAGGAACTGCTCAGTCGGACGGTTCAACATCCAGCAACATGTTCATGGATAAAGCGCTGAACCGGGCACGTCCGGTGGCCTGATGAATAAACGCAATTCAACAAGCAATGACGTCCCACTGTGGGAGGGGCGGTGCGACGATTCGACTTGCTCCCAATGAGGTAGTGTCAATCAATACATCTGTGACTGACCCACCGCCATCGGGGGCAAGCCCCCTCCCACATTTGGGTCGCATTGCGTCAGTGAGATAGCTGTCGTTTTCAGCCCCCAGCGCCTGCGCCTCCATCTCGATCAACCTTCCGGCAACTACCCCCCGCCGACGTTGATCCAAGGAGTGAGTTCATCAGACCGCTCTTACACAAACTTCGGGTTGCGTCCGATGAGCCTCACCGCTAACCTTCGCGGGTCGCTGCAAATTCAGCGAATGGGTGTGGTAGCCCAGTTCTTTCATAGACCCCAAAACGCTCAAGGGCGTTTTTTTGTGCGGGCTGCTTTGTGGCGGCTGTGCATGGGAGGCTTCGGCCTGCCGGGTTTCTATGACCGGTCTACCACCCCGTGTACAGTCGCCTCCTTACTTCGTGTGGTAGCGAAATGGAGGTGCTCATTCATAGGAGCTTCGCCATGAAGAAAGTCACACCCAATCCCCCGCCATCCCCCTCGGATAACAACCCGCTACTACCTCCCGATGTCATCTTTACCGTCCGCCCCGGACTCAGCACTGAAGCCGCCTTGAGCAATGCCAGCGAAATGCTGGAGTCAGCGACTGTCTGTGCCTACGACTGTGCCGAACAGCTTGACGGCCAGAGCCGCAAGCATGTGCTGGCGGTGGTGCAGATGATTGAGATTGCGCAGTTGCTGGTCGATGAAGCGCTGAACCGGGAATGCCCGGTGGCCTGATGAACAAACGCAAACTCAACAGGCAATGACGTTCCCCTGTGGGAGGGGGCTTGCTCCCGATGGCGGTGGGTCAGTCACAAATGTGTCTACTGACACTACCTCATCGGGGGCAAGTCGAATCGTCGCACCGCCCCTCCCACATTTGATCTCACTGCATCAGTGAGGTAGTTGTGCCAGGGAGAGCGTGCCAGGCTACCAGGTGCCCATCGCCAGGCTGTGCGGTGAAAACTCTGCGAACTGCCAGCGCAGTGCCAATGCTGCCGGGCGGCGGACCACGTGCTCCACCGTCACCGTCCACAAGCGCTGCGCGCCCTCGAACTCGGCCACTGGCGACCCGCTGAGAATCAACGATGTACGCCCCGCCACTTGCAGCACGTCGCCGGTTTCAAAATCGACAAACAGCAACCCCGCCACCGGGTTGGCGTGCAGGTTGCCGAGGGTGTTGAAGAACAGGTTGCCGACAAAATCGGGGATGGTCAGCACGTTGCCTTCCACCCGCACAAACCCCGTGTTGCCGCCGCGATGGGAAACGTCCACCGAGCGTTCGCCGTGCTGGTCCACGTAGCTGGCGACGAAGAAGGTGTCAGCGTTGCGGATCAGCGTTTGGGCGGCGGCGTCCAGGCTGGTGCTGCGCTCGGCTGTATCGCCAGGTTTGCGCGCAATCCCAGCGACGGGCCGCAGTTGGATGTACTTGGGACAGTTGCCGAAGGTGTGCACCACGTTCACCGCAAAGCCGTCATGATCCAGCGCTCCGATCCGACCGTTCATGCGGTTGCGACGCCGGGTGCCGAGGTCGATGCCCAGCAGGCCAACGGACGCGCCATGAGTGATGCCAGCCCAGGCCGGGTCGCTTTTGGACGGCAGGCCGTCGATTTGCAGCGCCTGTGGATCCGGTGAATGGGCAAACCCTGGCGCGCCCTCCAGCATGGTCGCCCAGGGGATACCCTGTTCGTCCACCACACCCAGAATGAGGTAAGGCAACAACGGATAAAAATCACGATGCTGCTCGGGCAAATAATCACGAATGACCTTCGGCCCGATCATGGCCATGCGTTCAGCGACGCCGGCACTTTCCTGCAAGTGGCGTTCGCCGACATGCCAAGGGGATTGTTCGATCGAGTTCATGGCGATCACCTCTGGTTGGATAACCGAATGCTGCGCCTACCCAACCCTGCAGAGAATGCCCACCCCAGGCAATCCACTATTACTCCAACTGAAATGCCGGATGTTCGCGCAACGCGGTGACGCAGTAGTCGACAAAACTGCGCACGCGCATCGGCGCATGGCGGCCTTCGCGGTAGATCACATGCACCGGCAGCGGCGGCAGTTCAAAGGCCGGCAAGACACGACGCAGTTGGCCATTTATGAGGTGATCATGAACCGGGTAACTGAGGCAACGAATTACCCCCGCGCCCTGCACGGCCGCATTGATCGCGCCTTGCACCGTGGCGCAACTGAGGCGGGCGCGGGCGTTGAGGGTGTAATGCAGGAAATCCCATCGCAGCGCTTCGGCGCTGGCAATCAGATGATGTTGCTTGAGGTCGGCCGGATGCCGGGGCTCGCCTTTGGCCCCCAAATACGTGGGGCTGGCGCAAAGCAGGGTGCGCACTTGCCCAACCTGCCGTGCAATCAGCGATGAGTTGGGCAATTGGCCCACCCACACCGCCACGTCAAAGCCCTCTTCGTGCAGGTTGGGGTAATAGTCGTGGTAGTTAGCAATGACACGCACCGCCGGGTAGCGATCCATGTAGCCTGCCAGCAATGGCGCCATGACATAGCGACTGAACAACAACGGCAGGCATATCCGCAGGTTGCCCTGGGCGTGCACATGGGCGCCGTTGGCCGAGGCTTCGGCCGCGTCCACCGCTGCCAGCAAGCGCACGCAGTCGGTAAGGTAAGCCTGGCCTGCATCGGTGAGGTTGACCCCACGTGTGCTGCGTTGCAGCAACACCACCCGCAAGCGTGCCTCCAGGCGCGCAACCGCTCGTACCAGGGTCGGGCCGGAAACCTCGGCATGGCGTGCCGCCGACGCCAGGCTGGGTTGGCCGGCCAGCGCGACAAACAGCTGCATATCGCGAAAGCGCTCCATCAGGTGCGCCGCTTCGTCGCCGGGTTCAGGGCCGGGTCCTGCCCGAGGTGATGGCTTAAGAAATCCACAAAGGTGTTGACCTTGGCCGGTATGCGGCCGTTTTGCTGGAACACCACGTGGATCGGCAGCGGCGCCGGTTCGAAAGCCTCCAGCACCAGCTCCAGCTCACCCGCCGCCACCGCTGCCGCCACCTGATAGGACAGCACCCGCGTCATGCCCCAGCCCAGGCGCGCCAGGTTGATTGCGGCATTGTTCGCCGTAACGCTCAAACGCGGCTCAATGGCTATCTTCAGCGGCCGCCCGGCGTCGACGAACGTCCATTCACTGACCAGTTGGCTGGACGATGAGGAGACGATCCTGGCTTCTCGCAATTGCTCAGGTCGCTGCGGGCGCCCATGTTGGTCCAGATAAGCCGGCGATGCGCACACCACCCGGCGCACTTCGCCGACCTTGATCGCCTGCTGCCCGGGTTCGTGCAGATGGCCGATACGCACCGCTACATCGACGCCTTCATCGGCCATATTGACCACACGGTCGACCAGCAAGGCACTGATGTTCACCAAGGGGAACTGGTCAAGGTACTCCCCCAGCACAGGCGCCACATACAGCTCGCCAAACAGCACCGGTGCGGTCACCGTCAACTGGCCGCCGGGGATGGAGTAACTGCCCGCTGCCGCTTCCTCGGCCTCCTCCAGTTCGGCGAGGATGCGCCGGCAATCTTCCAGGTAACGCTGGCCGGCTTCGGTCAGGTGCAGGCTGCGCGTGGTGCGCGCCAGCAGTTGCGTACCGATGCGCTGTTCCATAGCGGCAATGGCGCGGGTCACGCTGGGTGGCGAGGTCTTCAGGCGGCGTGCAGCAGCCGCAAAACCCTCCTCCTCGGCCACCGCCAGGAATACCTGCATCTCATGAAATCGGTCCATCGGCATCCCTTGATCGTTACTGTGATTGCAGCCCCACCGCCGTGCGCGGCATAGCGACAAACCCTGGCAAGGCTTCGATGCTGGCAAGCCAGGCACGCACCTCAGGGTAGTCGGCCAGCGACACGTTGCCTTCCGGCGCATGGGCCACGTAGGTATAGAACGCAATATCGGCGATGCTTGGCTGATCGCTGGCGAGGAAACGGCTTTGGCTCAGTTGCTGTTCCATCACGCTCAGCAAGGCATGGGCACGGTTGATCGCGCTGACAGTGTCCACCTCGGCGCCAAACACCGTGGCCAAGCGCGCCGTGGCGGGCCCAGCATGGAGTTGACCAGCGGCGGCCGAGAGCCAGCGTTGGACCCGCGCTTGCCCGATGGGGTCGCTTGGCAACCACTGCCCTTTGCCATAGGTACTGGCAAGGTAGACCAGAATCGCATTGGAGTCGGCCAGCACAGTGCCGGCGTCGTCGATCACCGGCACCTGTCCGAAGCTGTTGAAGTTGGCGATGAACGCAGGTGCTTTGTGAGCGCCTTGTTTGAGGTCCACGAGGATGAATTCAGTCGGCAGATCCAACAGGGACAACATCAGCTCGACTCTGTGGGAGTGGCCAGACAAGGGAAAACCATACAGTTTGATAGCAGGCATGAAAGACTCCAGATCGTTGTCGACCGAGTATTCGCGTCGAGGGAAGCGATCTTCTTATGGGCAACCCTGCGATGGAATCACCAGATTGTGCAATCCAGCATTTCACAGAATGAAACAATGAGGTGATCCATGGCGAACGGCTACCTCTCCGCCAGATAAGCCCCCTGCCATTCAAGTATGCGAATCTGGTGGTAATCTGCCTCGAGCACGGCGGGGTCTTCATGTACCAGATACACCGTGCCCGGCTGACTGAAAACATCCTGCGTCACGCCGATCTGCTGGCCGTCCTCAACGTAAAACACTGCTTCGAAAAACGACTCAAGCTTGAGTAACTCCCTCAAGAACCCATCTTTTTCAAAACGCCCCTCTGAGCGGTTTATCAAGCAAACATTGTAGGTATGTTGCAGACGCTGATAATTGATCTTCCTCGCCAGTTGTTGTTCAAATAACTCAGGCTGCATGAGGGATAAAACCACAGCATCGATCTGACCAAGGCCAGTAGTTACCTTTGAAACCCCAGGCCGAAGAATGCCGTCAGTGCGGGCAGCAATTTCCACCAGTTTCGGACCGTCTTCAGTAAACATAATCTCCGCATGGCTAGGCCCATTTCGGATCCCCAGGCACTGCACCACTGCTCGTGTGTATTGGACCAGAATCGGATAAACCATCGAATCGGGCCCAATCAGTTCGTCAATGTCATAGAGTACGCCGCCGGTCGGCGTTCGCTGCTTTCGATAACGGACGACTTCAGTGACGAGTTGTTGCCCGTCGAGCGATACCATGTTCACCACATACTCCAGTCCCGCCAGGTATTCCTGAATCAGGACCCGCGTGTTAGGTATATTTAGCTTGTTGGTCGTTCCTAACAGGCGCTCCATAGCAGCTTTGCACGCGCACATATCCTCGCAAATAGACACCCCATCGGCGCCTGCGCTCTCGAGGGGTTTGATGACCACAGGAAAACGTCCGTGTTCATCGATCCACTCTTGTGCAGGACGCCAACTATCAGTAATGAACTGCCTTGCGGCCGGCAACTGCGCCTGGGTAATGCAATGGATCATTTCGTACTTGTTTCGACGTGCGTTAGTTTTGTCGAAATCATTGCGATAAGGCAGCTGCAGTTGCTCATTCAGCTCGTCAGCCAGAAGCACACCCGTTTCTGCACCCGCGAGGATGAACTGTGGCATGAAGCGTTGGACTTCAGCCAAGGTCATTCCAAAATTGCTATTGACGATCATCTGCTCATAAAGCGTGCAATCAAAACCTTGATAATAATAGCCGTCCAGTGTTGCTGATGAAGCCACATGCACCAGCACGCAGCCATCGTCGTTCAATTGCTTCGCTAAAAATTTACCCGATGAGAACCCATCGACTATCACAATTTTCATACGATCTCCCGTTTCAGCGCATGCAACGACCTGAACGACAGCAAAAAGATGATGACTGTTACGGCTGAGAGGCTGGCTACAGAAAACCCAACTCTCGAATCCAGGTACTGGAACAAAAAAACGAACACAGGAAGCGTCAGCAATACCAGGGAAACGTGAATAGGCGTGAGGTAATAGATGGTTTTCTGAATCAGGTAAATCGGCAGCAAATGTCCGGCTATCACCAAGATAGCCATAGGCAGAACCCATCCACTATCGAGTAAAAAGCTGCCTCCTGTAGCAGGAATCGCAACGGCACAGACACCCACCATCGCGATGTTTCTGACACCCAAAATCTCGTAGACCGACCATTGACGAGCGAACATCTCTTTAGAAAAAACCGTGTACATGACCGTGCCCAACGCGCACGTCAATACGCTAACGATACCGAGCACCCGCTGCACAGCGGTGGTGGTGACTACACCGCTGTCCCCCGCAAGGGAATTGAACAACATCATCGCTACCGAGATGAGCACCAGCCATGAAACCACCGCATCGACTACGGCCACCTTCACGCTACGATTGGTCAGCAGGGAGACAATCAACGTGAGTGCAGGGCCGCAGGCTACGGAGGCGACTCCCACTACTGCTGGCTCCAGATACCGGAGTGCGTAAAACAACCCGCCCCAATTGCACAGAACCGCAAGATTGATGATAACGATCAATCGCCATTGGGTTCTGAGCTTTGACCACAATGAATTGGGATTTCGATAAACCGCCCAAACACCAAAGACACAGGCTGACGTTGTAAAACAATAAAAAATAACGTTCAACGTGCTGATCGACTGCGTGACCAACGCAACATAAACATCGAATGCCGCACTGATCAAGCAAAACACCAAGCCGATAATTAACCCGGTTCGTTGCATCAACATTTAGCCACCCGCGCGCGCATTTTCATTCAACCGTTACTCGATCTTCGCTCACCAACACTTTCAAAATAGTTTTAACGGTAATCCCAGTCGCACCTACTACATTCTCAACCCCAAAATTCCCAACCTTCTCTACAGCGCAGACAACATCTGCCACTTCACCACCCGCCCCTTTCACAGCGTCTACCAGCGCAATTACCGCACCGCCGGAACTTAGCGTATCGTCAATGATGATGACTCGATCGCCAACTTCGACGCCGTTGAGATACAACTGTCCCTTGTAGTATTCGGAGTCAATATCGACCACTTGCTCATTGAAACCACCAAGACTGTAGGAATACCACCTGGCCATGGCTAAAGGTATACCCGTCAACAATGAGACCGTGGTTGCCAACGCGGCCCCCTTATCTTCCTCGGTGACAATTTTCGAAACGTCACGTTCCATGACTTTGATGATTTTATGCGCGACCTCAATTAAAACTTCCGGCCGCAAAGCAGGTATCTGATCCGTAAACTCATTGACCGTAGTCAGAGATTTTCCAGATCTCACAACTTTAGCTTTTTTATAAATTTCTTCCAGCAACATGGCGCACCTCACTGTACTCAGGATAAAACCCATCCCAGCGACTCGCATACTTCCAAGAGCTATCAAAAAATAACGTGACTATGTTCTTGCATTTATGCGCTTGAACGATCTCGTCACACATCAGTAGATTGGCTCCGCAGGTTGGTCCAATGGGTATTTTTTCTGACGCGATGAAGTGCTTCATCCGAGCCCAAGCGTCGACATCATCAATCACTCGTATTTCATCAACTAGACCGGAGTCTGTATTCGCTGATAAAACTCCTGCGCCCAAACCCATCAAATTGTGCGAGCGATGATTGAACGCCAAATTATTTCTTTGCGCAAACAGAGGCGCAGAGTTGCTAACCTCCAGCGCTATTGTTTTAATCCCACTGTACGTTTGCTTCAATACCTCAGCGATTCCAGAAAAAGTGCCGCCCGTACCGATTGAGCACACGAAGAAATCCGGCACGATATTTTGTGCACTCAACTGTTTCACGATTTCTTTCCCACAGCACCGCCAACTGTCTTTATTCAACAGGCTATTAGACTGATCCAGATAATAAAACTCTTCCGATGAGTTCTCGGATAGATACGCTTTTGCTTGGAGAACTGCTCCCGTCAAAAAAGACTCTTTTGGAGTCTCTACTATATCCGCCCCATAGGTACGTATTTGTGTTTTCCGCTCCTCGGTCATACCTTCAGGCATGAATATCTTTACGCCGTATCCCTTCAACCTGCCGATCCAAGCGAGTGCAGCCCCTCCGTTCCCAGTAGAACAGTCAATTAGCGTCATACCAGGTTTAAGGACGCCTGCCTTCTCCAATTTATTGATAATATTTAAATAGGTACGATCCTTATGACTTCCCGATGAATTCAAGTACTCACACTTAGAGAAAACCCTATTTCCATTCACAGAAAGTGTTGCCAATTCGAGTAGCGGCGTATTACCAATATCTTTCAGCTCCATTTCCATGCCTCAGCGACTCGTCAATGAATTCAGACGCTAGCAAATCATTTCGATAAATAATAGCTAGCCGAACGGATAGGTAATAGAAAACATTTGGCCACCTATCCATTAAGGGAAATGTATGTAGGAACGCCCCGACAACAGCAGGTAAACCACGTAATAACTAACAATTTATTACGTACAAAAAAGACTTTTCGTACGAGACTCGCCACCTTCAATAGCAGTGCGCCCTGCCAAATCCCGTGGCCGCAATGGTGCGGCGCCCCCCTCAGACGAGTTTTCATTAAAAAATTCAAACTATCGCCCTCCCCATCGTTCACACCTTCACGTGCAACGTTAAGTAGGAGGCGACATGCAATACCGACAACTGGGTCATTCCGGCCTGCTGGTATCGGAAATCATCCTGGGCACCGTGCCCTTTGGCGGTCGTGCGGAGTTCGAAAAATGCGGCGCAGTGGACGTGCCCTTGGCCAAGCGTATGTTCGATATCGCGTTCGATGCCGGGGTGAATATGGTCGACACCGCCGATCTTTACTCCCACGGCTTGGCCGAAGAGGTCGTCGGCAAAGCCTTGGGCGACAAGCGCAACGATATTCTGCTGGCGACCAAGGGCCGCAGCCCGGTGGACCAGAACCCGAACAATTCCGGCTCATCGCGCTATCACTTGATTCGCGCCTGTGAAGCCAGTTTGAAGCGTTTGGGCACCGACCATATCGACCTGTACCAACTGCATAACTGGGACGGCATGACGCCCATCGAAGAGACCCTCGAAGCCCTGCGTCTGTTAGTCGGCTCGGGCAAGATCCGCTACTTCGGCACCAGTAACTTCACCGCCTGGCAGATGATGAAAACCCTGGGCAAGGCTGAACTGCACGGCATGCTCAAGCCAATTACCCAGCAGATCTACTACACCCCGGAATCCCGCGAGGCCGAGTACGAGTTGCTGCCGTTGGCTTTGGACCAGCAGGTCGGCACTTTGGTGTGGGGCCCGATGGGCGAAGGCTTGCTGACCGGCACACCCCGACGCGGGCACAAGCCGCCGGCCAATACCCGCCAGGGCAGCGGTTGGCCGGAACCCTATGTCCACGACCAGGAGCGTGCGCTGGACATTATCGAGACCCTCGCCGCCGTCGGTGATGAACACGGCGTCTCCGTCGCCCGCACCTGCCTGGCCTGGCTCAAGGATCGCCCGGGGATCACCTCGCTGATTGTCGGCGCCCGTACGGAAGCACACCTGCGCGACAACCTGGCGGCCACCGAACTGAAACTCACCGACGAGCAGTCGGCGCGCATCGAGGCTGTCACGCGTCGTCAGCCGTTGTACCCCTACTGGCACCGTTTCACCGCCGGGATTGATCGTTTTGATCCAGCGGAGCAACCCTTCCTGGCCGAGCATCAAAAAACCCTGGATGCCCGCCAGGACAAATAAAAACACCCCCCTTGGAGCAGGCTTTTCTGTAGGAGCGACCTTGCTCGCGAAAAAACCACAGGCACCGCGTTTATTCAGGAAGCACGCGTTATCGTTGACGTTTTTCGCGAGCAAGCTCGCTCCTACATTTTTGGGGTTGCCACCCGACGGCAATGCTGCCTATATTTCCGCCTGGCGCTCTCTACGCCACCTTCCGCGGAAAGGGCTGCGCCCAAGACATCACAGCTCTACCTCATTTCTACGACTCCCAACCTTAAAGCGGAAAAGGTTTGTGCAAGGAGCTCGTATGTCGCAACGCCCTTTAGCCTCCACTACCAATGGCCGCCTCAACCTTGAGCAGCAGCGCAAGCGCGCCAAGGAACTGTTGCCGCGCCTGAAAAGCCAAGACCACAGCGCAACCTTGTCCCAGGCTCAATGGCAGGTCGCCAAACAGCTGGGCTTCGCCAGTTGGCCCAAGCTCAAGGCCCACGTCGACGCCCTCGACTTTGCCGCCCGCCACCCTGGTTTCGATGCCAGCGATGAATCCCGCACCACCCATTGGCGGTGTGGTAATGATATTGCCCACAGCCTGCAACTGGCCGGGTTCAAGGGACAGTTCCGGATGCTCACTGACCCGCTGTGCATGGGGCCAGTGCGTGAACTACCCAGCGAAGCGTTCCGAGCGATGCGCAGTACCTTTATCAGCCAGGCCTTTGCCATTGACTCCACTGAAGTTGCGCATCGCATCAACGATGAATACAACCAACTACAAGCCTTGAACAACGCCGATCCCAGTGTGCTGTGGTGCGAGGCGGACGCCTACGATCAATTGTTCCTGGTCCGCGCCCTGGCTGGCCTTGAGCAGGCGCCGCGCAAGCTGGAGCTGATTGAGGCAGACCGAATTCCCGGAGTCGAGCGATTTATCGGCATAGGCCAATTGGCCCCCGATGTGCTGGCCTGGCTCTGGCCGCAGCGGCGCTTGATCGACGACGACGCAGTGCAGTTGGCCAAACGGGTCTGGTCGGCTTACTGCGACAGCTCACCGCTCAAGCTCGCGGAACTGGCCCATGGCAATCACCCTGCCCTGCCTTTTCTGGCACCGGCGTTACGGCGCCAGCTACAGGAGTTGCCGGGTATCGAGGACGGTTTGTCACTGACTGAACGTTTGTCCCTGAGGTATATCGCTGAGGCCGGGCCTGTGCCTTTCGGTCGGGTGTTTGCCGAGTTGATGGCCAAGCGCGAGCCACTGCCTTTCCTGGGCGATATGATGTTTCACGCGCTGCTGCGCCCATTGATTGATGGGACGGCGCCGCTGCTGATCGAGGCCGAAACGGACGTGGAGTGGCCGCGCCGCGTATTGGCGTTGACGCCACTGGCGCAGCAGGTACTGGACGGCAATGCCTGCTGGCTGGAGCACGCCAGCCATGAGCGTTGGGTCGGCGGTGTGTGCCTGCAGCCACGGCAACCTCATTGGGCACTGGGCCTTGATGATCTGCCCGTCTGGCGTGACTGATGCTGCGCGATACGCTCAGCGCTTGGGGAACAACCCCACGGCACATGCCACCACAGTCGGGTCGCCCTGGTAGACCGCCCGCGGGCTCATCGAAGGCTGGGGCGCTCGGCCGTCCACGGCGCGCAGCATGGGCCACTCAGCGGTCGGAGAACTGTGTGCCGGATCGACAATTTCCATGCAGCGACGCAGGGAGGTGAAGTCTGGCGACTGTGACAACGACAGGTGCAGGGTCTGGCTGACCGAGACCGACACTACCGAGCGCTGCGCACATTGCCCGTCATAGATCAGCGTGTGGCGGATCAACGGGTTGTCATGGCAGTACTTGAGCAGGTTGACCTGCCGCGAGTGCACCAGCGCAGTGTTGATGATCAGCAGGTCAAACGCCACAACGCCCGAGCGTGTCAGTGCCTGCAACTCGTCGAACGAACTCAACGGGGCGATGCGGTGATAGCCCAGCTGGTTGAGCATTTTCTCGATCTTGATCCGTTGCAAAAGCTCTGCATCGGCAATCAGAAGGCGTAACGCTTTATTGGACATAGGGTAAACCTGACAGTTGGGCATCCGCGTCGATCATTCAACGCTGAGCAAAGTAACCGTCAGGGGTGAACCCTGACTTTAAGGCGATTCTGAAACGGCAATCCGGGGCACACCGTACTTTTAAGAATCGCCTCAAAGCCTTCGCGCCACTCGCTACCTACCATGGGCTGCGTTCCCTTACCCGACCATGGAATTACCGTGTTCATGTTTCTACTCAGAATGGTGCTGCTGGCCTGCGGGTTGCTGGTGCTTGCGCCCCCGCCTGCCGATGCGGCGCTGAAGATCGAAGGCACCCGCCTGATCTATTTCGGCCAGGACAAGGCCGCCGGTATCAGCGTGGTCAACCAGGCCTCGCGGGAAGTGGTGGTGCAAACCTGGATCACCGGCGAGGACGAATCAGCCGACCGCACCGTGCCCTTTGCCGCCACCGAGCCATTGGTACAACTGGGCGCCGGGGAGCATCACAAGCTGCGCATCCTGTATGCCGGTGAGGGCTTGCCCAGCGATCGGGAATCGCTGTTCTGGCTCAATATCATGGAGATCCCGCTCAAGCCTGAAGACCCCAACAGCGTGCAGTTCGCGATCCGCCAGCGGCTCAAGCTGTTCTATCGGCCCCCCGCACTCCAGGGCGGCTCGGCCGAGGCGGTGCAGCAATTGGTATGGAGCAGCGACGGGCGCACGGTGACGGTCAACAACCCCAGCGCCTTCCACCTGTCGCTGGTCAACCTGCGAATCGACAGCCAGACGCTCAGCGATTACCTGCTGCTCAAGCCCCATGAACGCAAAACCCTGACCGCGCTAGAGGCTGTGTCCAAGGGCGCCACTCTCCACTTCACCGAAATCACCGATATCGGTTTGCAAGCCCGTCATAGCACGGCGCTCAACTGATAAATCACGGGGTATTTATACCAATGTCACTGACCAAACGCTGTTTACCCCTACTGATATGGGCCTGCGCGGTCTTGCCCGCCACCAGCCACGCACTGGCCTGCCGCGAGGACGGCACCAACTCGATCATCACCCAGGAAGCGCTGGGCACGGCGCTGGCAGTCGCCGCCGATGCACCCAACGGCACCATCATTTGGGAATCCGGCCCGCGCTCGACCAATGTCATCTGCAAGGACGACTACCTCCACGGCCGTGAGGAAGTGTATTTCTACGTCAACCCGGCCAGCGTGAGTATCGGCACCGGGATCCGCGTGGGCATTCGCTATAACAACCAACCGATTACCCAAAGCACCGGTAAGGTCGGTACCGGTTTCTTCTCCGACCGAGGCTGCAATTTGTCCAACTGCGTGGGCTGGGACAAGGCGCGCTTCACCCTCAATTTCAGCGTGTTCATCGAGAAGTACGACCCCACGCCACCGAGCGGCCAGGCCAGCACCCTGACCTCTTACCGCGTGTTCCAACTGGACGGCGTGCGCGGGCTCAACTCACGACCCAACAGCAACTTCAATTATGTGGTCACTGGAATGAACGATATCCGCTTCGTGCCTTGCACTCCCGAACTGACCATCAGCCCCAGCGTGGTCAACTTCCCCACACCTTCGCGCAAAGCCTCGATCGGTGAAGTCGCCAGCAGCGCAAACTTCAGCCTGAACCTGCGCAAAGGTTGCGACACGCCCTATACCGTCAGTGCACGCTTCGCCACCACGCCGGGCGGCGGCAGTGTGAACAATGGCCTGCTGGTGCCGGACAACAACAGCTCAGTCGGCATCTCGCTGTCTCGCGCCGAGAGCCAGCAGCAACTGCCCTTCAATAACTGGTTCACGCTGCAGGAGCTGATGGGCCTGGGCCAGAGCCACGATGAATTCCGCGCCGACCTCAAGTGGCGCACCCTACCGATTCCCGGAGCGTTCGACGCTGCCGTAGTGGTGGATATGTACTACAAGTAGGTGATTTTTAAGGATCGTCTTATGCCACCGGCAGAGGCCCAGACGTAAAGTCTGCCGATGCGATTGAAAAGTTATCTGCTCCAGATCAACCCCGTCCTCTCCCGACCCGAAGCAGCCAGAAGGCTGCTTCGTATTTTTGCGAGCGTGCTGCTGGTAGGCATCCTCAGCGGGGTCTATACCTTTTTGCTGTCGACCTTCAACAACGACATCTCCCAGCGCCGCGGCTACATGAGCAGCGCCATTGCCGAAGCCCATACCTTTTTCACCAACCGCCAAGCCCTGCTCGAAAGCCTGAGCCTGTCGGCAGTGCGCAAGCAGTCCAGGGTCTATCCGTCCTCGGCCGAAGAACAACACCTGGAATTGGGCGACACATCGGGCAACCAGTGGAGCATCTGGCTGACCGCACGCATGCGCGACTACCTCAAGGCCACACAGCTGAACCTACTCTATGTCAACGCCGGCCCCAACCCGCAAGTGATGCGCCTTTACGACGCCACCGCGCAGGTATTGCCGATTTCCAAATGTATGCTCAACCGCCTCAAGGCTCTGCAGCACACCGACCCGGCCACGCTTAACGAACTTTGGCTGAGCGACAGGACTGAACAGCACTCGCACCTGTATATCTTCATCCGCCTGGACGAGCGTGATCGCGACTCCGGCTGGCTCGGCCTGGAGATGGATAGCCGTGAAGTCTCATCGACACTCAGCGACCAGAGCGCCGGTGAGTTCATGATGCTCAATTCCCAGGGCATGCTGGTGTTCACCAACAGCACCGATACACAGTTGAGCCAGCAACACCTGAGGCCCGGCGAAGACAGTTTTTTCGGTTTTGTCGGCAGCGGCTGGCTGCCCGACCACCTGGTGATTCGCAAACACTTGAAGTCCTCCGAGTGGCAGTTGATGTACTCCATCGACCTGCGTGCGGTGGTCACCGGCCTGTGGAAACAGCTGCTCGGTTCGCTGCTGTTCTGCCTGTTCAGCCTGACACTGATCTGGCTGGTGATGCGCCGCGTCGATCAGCGTTTCATCATTCCGTCGATCCATCGCATCCAGGCGTTGATCGAAAGCGAAGCCTTCGGCCGCGATGTGATCCAGACCGCGCCAGTGGCCCTTTGCGTGCTGCGCCGCACCGACGGCCAGGTGGTACTGGAAAACACCCTGGCCCAGCAATGGCTGGGTAACGGGCCGGAGCGCGAGGCACTGCGCGCCGGCTGGATCGAGCAAGCCTTTGCCAACGGACCTTCCGAGCGCAGTGACTACTTTGAAACCATCGACGGCCGTCACCTGTACCTGAGCAGTGCACCGACCCGCTACAAAGGCGAAGACGTGCTGTTTTGCGCCTTCAGTGACATCAGTGCGCGCAAGCAGGTCGAGGCGGCGCTGGAAGAGGCGCGGCAATCGGCGGACGCAGCCAACGCGGCAAAAACCCTGTTCCTGGCGACCATGAGCCATGAAATCCGTACACCGCTGTATGGCGTGCTCGGCACCCTGGAACTGCTGGCGCGCACGCAACTGGATGCACAACAAAAGGACTACCTGCAGGCGATCGAAGGCTCATCGTCGACCTTGCTGCAACTGATCTGCGATGTGCTGGACGTATCGAAGATCGAGGCCGGGCAGTTGGCACTGGAGATGGGCGAGTTCTCGCCGCTGGACCTTGTGCATGAAATCATCCAGGGCTACGCCGCAGCCGCCCACGCCAAGGGCCTGCAGCTGTATGCCTGCTTCGATCCCAAGCTGCCGGAACGCCTGATCGGCGACGTAACGCGCATCCGCCAGATTCTCAATAACCTGCTCAATAACGCGGTGAAATTTACCGACTATGGGCGCGTGGTAATGCGGGTCAAAGTGCTGGGCCGCGACGGGGAACGCTCCAGTCTGTTGTGGCAGGTCTCGGACCCCGGCAAAGGTATCGCCCAGGAAGACCAGGCGATGATCTTCGAGCCGTTTTACCAGAGTGAAGGCAATACCAATGTGGTCGCCGGCACCGGCCTGGGCCTGCCTATCTGCCAGCGCCTGACGGAGTTGATGAACGGCAATATCCGCATGGTCAGCGAACTCGGCCTGGGCAGCAGTTTCAGCCTGATCCTACCGTTGGAAGAAGCATCTGTTCCACCGATGACACCGTTGCTGGCTGAGACCATTTACGTGGCCTCGCCGATCCCGGAACTGGCAAACGCGATCGCCGGCTGGTTGCGCCGCTGGGGCGCAAGGGCCCAGGCCGGCTTGCCGACGCTGGCGGACACGCATCTGCTGTTGCAAGTGCACCCCGGCAGCGTCGACCCGTTGCTGGTGCCCGAGTGGCCCGGGCCGGTGATTCACGTGAGCAGCAACGCCTGCCCCGGCGTAGAAGCCGACGCCGGCGCCTGGCACGTCAACCTCAACCACCTGGGGGCTATTCATCAGGCCGTGAGCCAGGCGCAAGGGCTATGGGTGGCCCGTGCCGATGAGCAAACGCACCGGCGGGATCTGAACAAACTCAACCTGCACCTGCTGGTGGCCGAGGACAACATCATCAACCAGCTGATTTTGCGTGATCAACTGGAAGAACTCGGCTGCACCGTGGAGCTGGCGGCCGACGGTCAGCAAGCGTTGCAGCTCCACACCGCCGGCAACTTCGACGTGGTGTTGACGGATGTGAACATGCCCCATATCAACGGCTATGAACTGGCGCGTGAACTGCGGCGCCAGGGCTGCACGTTGCCGATTATTGGGGCCACCGCCAACGCCATGCGCGGCGAGGCCGACCTGTGCCTGGCCGCCGGCATGAACCATTGCCTGGTCAAACCCTTTGCGTTGCGGGCTCTATTCAACTCCCTGGCGCCTTATGCACGGATCACCCATGAAGCCCCTTAGTATTTTGATTGTCGAGGACCATCCCCTGCAGCATATCTACCTGCAGAACTTGCTCAGCGAGTTGGGAGACTTCCTGCTTGAAACCGCCGAGGATGGCAAAGAAGCGCTGGAGCGCCTGCGCCAGCGGGACTTCGACCTGGTACTGACCGACCTGCTGATGCCCGGCATGGACGGCGTGCAGTTTATCCAGTGCCTGGCCAGCCTGCGCTGCAAGCCGGCGCTGGCAATCATGAGTGCGGCGTCGAGGCGCATGCTGATGGCGGCCAGCCTGGTGGCGAAAAACCTCGATGTGGAAGTGCTTGGCCTGATTTCCAAGCCCGTGAACGCCGAAGCCTTACGCACCCTGGTCAACCAACTCAGGAACAGGGTGCGCACGCCTACCCCCGAACTGCCCGAGCACATGGACATCGACCGTCACACGTTGGTGCAGGCCATGAGCAGCGGCCAGTTCCAGGCCTGGTTCCAGCCGAAAAAATCCCTGGCCAACGGCCGTATCGTCGCCGCCGAAGCCCTGGTGCGCTGGATGCACCCCGAACAAGGCGTGATGCTGCCTGCCGCGTTCCTGCCGGCAATCAAGGCGTTCGAACTGGAGGAGCGGCTGTTGTGGCTGGTGCTCAAGCAAGCGATCCACGCCCAGGAACACTGGCGCCAGCGCGGCTATGAAATTCCGGTGTCGATCAACCTGCCGACCCACTTGCTCAACAGCCATGACCTGGCCGACCGTTTGCTGGAGTTCGTGCTGCACCACGATGGTATCCCGGGAATGATCTGCTTCGAGTTGATGGAATGTTCGGTGCCACAGGACATCAGCAATTTCTACGCCGGCGCCTGCCGATTGCGGATCAAGGGGTTCGGTTTGTCCCAGGATGATTTCGGCAAGGGCTACAGCTCCTACCTCAATCTGGTGTCCACGCCCTTTACCGAACTGAAGATCGACCAGGCACTGGTGCAGGGCAGCCACGACAACGAAGGCATCGCCCAGGCATTGGCGAGCATTATCGCGCTGGGCCGCAAGTTGGGTCTGACGGTGGTTGCCGAGGGCGTGGAGACCCCGCAGCAATTGGCGCTGCTGCGCAAAATCGACTGCAATCAGGTGCAGGGTTTCCTGATCTCCCACGCCGTGTCTTCGGACCAATTTCAGCAACTACTGAACAATGATGGCCCCGCGACATCTCACTAGCTGGCGGCCGCGATTCCAGGGAGTAAGCTCCATCCTGTACCGATTTATCCTGCGCCTGCGGAAAACCTTGATGAAGCACAATAACGCGATTCTCGAAGCCTTTACCCGCAGCTCATTGCGCCTGAACAAAGGCTTGATGGTGTTGATGGGAATCGCGTTGCTGCTGATGCTGACCAATTACTGGTCGCTGCACCGAGGCGTCGAAGTGCGCTACAGCGCGATGCGCTTTCACTTTGCGCGACTGATGGAAAACCTCGCAGAACAGCAAACCTACCTCAAGAGCCTGACACACCCCGGCATCCAGGCCGAACTGCTGCGCGCCACCCACGTGCAGGTCAGCCTCAAAAGCCGCATGGTCGACAACCGCCGCACACTGTACGAAGGCCAGAAGTATTCGTTTTCGGTGCCATTCAGCGTCAAGTTCGATGAACAGCAGATCAGCACCGCCGCCAGGCCGCCGATTTTTGCCCTGGGTGCGCACTTGACCAGCTACTACAGCGCCTTCTGGTCCTCGTCGCCGTACGAGGCACCGCAAACCTTTGTGCTCAATCGCCAGACCAACTACACCATCACCATTCCGTCCGTGGGCTATCAGCACCGGGAAAACCCCGAGGATACCGACAACCCGGTGGCCCGGGTCAACGCCGTGCAGCAAATCCTTGCTCAGGCGCCGCAGCCACTGGAGCAGAATCGGGTGTATTGGCAGGCCGGCCCCGAACCCGAGCATTTGCTGGCCTACATCGGCCTGCCACTCGACGCCCAGGGCCAGGCCGTGATCGGCACCCTGCTCGACGTGTCGCAGGTCGACGATGTACAGCGCGCGCTGAATCACTCGGCGTTTGATCGCTTTACCCTGATAGGCCCTGACGGCAACCGGTTGATTGGGCCAACCACCCAGGCGCAGCTCAGCGATGGTGTGCATTTCACGGCCGACGGTTTTGAATTCAAGGTCACCGAGGCCGGCGACCAGCCCTGGAGCGCGGTCTATGGCCTGGACTACTCGCACTTCTTTCACTCCGCATTGTGGCCGTTGAGCACCATGGCGTTGCTGCTGTTCAGCCTGATTACACTGGGTTGGGCCGGCAGCCGATGGTATCGACGCCAGGTGATCACTCCGGCACAACTGGCCCACGAACGCATCGCCGAAAGCGTGGCGTTCAGCCGCGTGATCATCGACACCGCACCCACTGGGTTATGCGTGGTGCGACGCAGCGATGGCAAGGTATTGATCGAAAACCAGCGCGCCCAGCAATGGCCGGGCACCTTGCGCCTGGTGCAGGCCATGGCCGGTAAGCACGATGGCGCCGAGAGCGGTGAGACGCACTTGGAGATCGAGGGCCGGCACCTGCAGATCGGCTTTGTGTCGACCCGTTATCAGGCTCAAGACGTACGCCTGTATGCATTCAACGATATCACCCGGCACATCGAAGACGCCCAGGCCCTGGAAGAGGCACGTCATGCCGCCGATGCGGCCAGCGAGGCCAAGACGCTGTTCCTGGCAACCATGAGCCATGAGATCCGCACGCCGCTGTATGGCGTGCTCGGCACCCTCGAATTGCTCGGCCTGACCGACCTCGACCCGCACCAGAAAACCTACCTGCACACCATCCAGCGTTCGTCCGCCACACTGTTCCAACTGATCAGTGATGTGTTGGATGTCTCGAAGATCGAGTCCGGGCAAATGGCGATAGAAGCCGTGGATTTCTGTCCGCTGGACATGCTCGAAGATACCTTGCACACCTACGCCGCCTTCGCCCGGCGCAAAGGCTTGCAGCTTTACAGTTGCATCGACCCGCAGTTGCCGAACTGCCTGATGGGCGACCCGATGCGCATCCGCCAGGTCCTCAATAATCTGGTGAGCAACGCCATCAAGTTCACCGACTTTGGGTGCGTGGTGATTCGTGCCAGGGTGGTGGGCAGCGACGCCAATAATGTCGACCTGGAATGGCAAGTCACCGATTCCGGCGTGGGCATTGCCGAGGCGCAGCAGGCCAAGCTCTTCGATCTGTTCTACCAGGCACCGGACACCGCCAGCGAAGGCGGCACCGGGCTGGGCCTGCCGATCTGCCGATGGCTGGCGCAGATGATGGACGGCGAAATCCGCGTGGTCAGCGAGCCCGGACTGGGCAGCAGCTTTACCCTGAAAATGCGCTTGCCACTGTGTTGTGGCGCACTGACCAACCTGCCGCTGATCGAACCCAGCCCGACGCCGGTGTACGTGCAGGCACCGGTACGCGAACTGGCGCAGGCAATGAGTGACTGGCTCAACCGCTTGGGCATCACCGCCGCCCGGGCCGCGCCCCCCCAGGACAAAGACAGTCACCACGCGGTACTGGTAGATCTGTTACCTGGCGAGCCCCCCAAGCCATGGGCCGGCCAACGTGTGCTCTGCCTGCCCGGTGCGCACAGCCCGCCGCTGCACACGGCGCAAGGCTGGGTGGTGGATATGCACGACATACGCACCATCGCCGCCACCGTATCACTGGCGCAGCACGGCAGGCACGAGCAACCCACGGCGACCCGGCCACAAAGCGCCGGGCGGCTGGAGCTGCGCATCCTGGTGGCCGAGGACAACCCGGTCAACCAGGCGATCATCAAGGAGCAACTGGAGGCGCTCGGTTGCTCGGTGAGCCTGGCCGCCAACGGTGAACAGGCGTTGCAGTTATGGCAACCGGAGGCCTTCGACCTGGTGCTGACCGACGTGAATATGCCGTTGATGAATGGCTATGAACTGGCCAGGACCTTGCGTGAGCATGATCCACGGTTGCCGATTGTCGGCGTGACCGCCAATGCAATGCGCGAGGAAGGCGTACGTTGCCTGGCAGTGGGCATGAACGCCTGGATCGTCAAGCCCTTGAGCCTGCAGACCCTGCGCGACCAGTTGATCAAACTGTGCAAGATCAAGTCGCCGGTTGAGCCTGACGCCCAGGTATTCGACGACCGCGTGCAACTGTCGGACAAGATGCGCCCGCTGTTCATCAGCAGCGTGCAGCAGGATGTGCAGCGCATCGGCGTGGCCCTGGTCCAGCGTGATGCCCGCGGCCTCGGCCAATTGCTGCACTCGATCGCTGGGGCCCTGGGCGCAGTGCAGGCGCTCAGCCTGGCCCAGGCCTGCATCGAACTGGAAAGCGCACTTAACCGCGGCAGCCTCGACACAACGCTTGAGCTCAAGGTGAAGACTGTGATGCAGCGTCTGTCGGCCGTTCTGGAGACTCTCCAGCCCGGGCACTCTTCACTCACTTGAACTGGCACTACGGACGGCCCTTTATGAAAAAATTCAATGTGGTAATCGCGGACGATCACCCGATCGTGTTGCTTGGCGTTCGCGAACTGGTAGAGCGTGACATGCGTTTTCAAGTCATCGGCGAGGCCGTGTGTTCGGCCGGCCTGATCGAGCTGTTGCAGCGTCAAGGCGCTGACATCGTGATTACCGACTACAACATGCCGGGCGACTCGCCTTATGGCGATGGCCTGAAGCTGGTGGAGTACCTGAAACGACACTTCCCGCAGGTACAGATCCTGATCCTGACCATGATCTCCAACCACCTGATCCTCACCCGCCTGCAAGAGCTGGGCGTGGTCGGCATCATCCAGAAAAGCCAGTTGCATACCGAGATTCAACTGGCACTCAAGGCGATCGCCCAGGACAGCGACTATCGCAGCCTGGAGCCGCCAAAGACCTCGGTAATAGAGACCCTCACGGCAATTGACGAGCGCTTTACCAGTTTGTCGCCCAAAGAGTTCGAGATCCTGCGCCTGTTTATTTCCGGCATGAGCGTGAGTGACATTGCGCGCCGCCAGAACCGAAGTTCAAAGACCATCAGCGCACAAAAGATATCGGCCATGCGCAAACTTGAAGTCAGCAGCGACCAGGATCTACTTGCTTATTGCCTGGAACGTAACATTTTCAACTAACGCATCACTTGCAAGCCATTCCTGGACAATGGCTTTGCCCTTTATTTTCAAGCCTTTAACCGCTGCAACAGCACAAATAACCTGCCCACCCCAGCGCTTATAAGAATCGTCTTATTCGCTCCCGCCGCCTCGTCGCCTACTCTTTGCTCGCAGTTCAACAACAGCAAACTTTTCAACTAACACTTACGGACATCATCATGAAGAAGTTTTCCCTGGCTGTGATCGCCTCGGCCATTATCGCCGCTTCCGGCAGTGCATTTGCCGTGGATCCTGCTCCTACGCCAACCCTGGGCGGCAGCGGCAAAATCACCTTCACCGGCGTGATCAACAACGACGCGTGCTCGGTGGACGGCGCCAACTCCGACCGCACCATTTCGGTGGACATGGGCAACGTTTCGATCAAGGACATGGGCACCGCGGAAAACCCAACCGCAGGTCGTGTGACCGCCAAAGACTTCAACCTGAACGTCAACTGCAACCAGGGCACCAAGGTCGCCATGATCTTTGACGCCAACAACGGCGGTTCGGGCCTGGTCACCCGCAAAAAAGTACTGGCCCTGAACCCGGGTTCGGCCACTGCACAAAACGTCGGTATTGCCCTGCTCGACAGCAAGGGCGGTCTGATTGACCTCAGCTCGCCAAGCACCGCACGTATTGAAAGCACCATGCACGGTGCTGGCACTGAAGGCGGCGACGCCACCCTGAGCTTCGCGGCCGCCTACGTCACTACCGCAGCGGCTGGTTCGTCGACCGCCGGTCGCGGTGACGCCACCCTGCCGTTCATCCTGCAATACGAATAATTCGGCGCCCCGGGCACCGAACGCGCGAGGCCTTCCGGCCTCGCCATTGTCTTCTGATTACACCGGATAACCGTCATGCCGCCTCGTTCTATCGCCGCATGTCTGGGGCTGCTGGGCTTGCTCATGGCTACCCAGGCCGCCGCCAGCATTTCATTGAATGCCACCCGTATCGTGTTTGACGGTGACCACAAGGAAGCCAACATTACCGTGCGTAACGGTAACCAGGATGTATTGATTCAATCCTGGGTCGACATGAACGACGCCAGCGCCAGCCGCGCGCCGTTTGCCGTCACCCCGCCACTGGCACGGGTATTCGCCAAGGAACAACAACTGCTGCGCCTTCTGTATGAAGGCACCGGCATGCCCACGGACCGCGAGTCGGTGGTGTGGCTCAATGTGCAGGAAATCCCCAAGGCCAGCGAGGCCGAGAACACCTTGCAGTTGGCCATCCGCCAACGCATCAAGATTTTCTACCGCCCTGCCGGTCTTACCGGCAGCGCGCTGCAAGCCCCTGCGCAGCTTGAATGGACGCTGGCCAAACACGGCAGCCAAACCCTGTTGCAGGTGAAAAACCCGACGCTGTACCACGTGTCCATGGCCGACATCAAAGTACAGGCGGTATTGGCCAGCGACTCCACCATGATCGCGCCCGGCGAGCAAAAACAGTTTGCGCTCAGTGCTCCAGTTGCCAGTGGGCCGGTGCAGTTGTCGTTTTCCAGCATCAATGACTACGGCGCGCAGAATCACTACAGCGCGCCGCTGACCAGCGGCACTGCGCTACCGGCGCATGCGACTGAATCGCGCCTCAACCCCTAAGCACTTTCGCTAACCCACAAGCTCACTTCGCGTGCGTGTTTGCGTGCCCGGCTGTCCGTCAATCAGGGATGTCATAGGTCTTCGCATGTCTTTTCTTTCCAGCAACAGGCCCGCACGTGGCGTACTGAAGTTGAAGACGCTGTCGCTGGCGATTACTGCCAGCTTGCCCAGCCTGGCCATGGCCGATGACGCTGCGCAAACCTTCAACACCACCTTCCTTCAAGGCTCGCAGTCGCCGGTGGACCTGCAGCAATTGCTCTCGGCCAACAGCGTGCTGCCGGGCAATTACCGCGTCGATTTGTACAGCAACGAAGTGCTGGTGGGCCGGCGTGATATCGACTTCAAGCGCAACCCTAAAAACGGCCGCGTCGAAGCCTGCCTGACCCTCGACCTGCTCAAGCAACTGGGTATCGACCTGCACCGATTGCAGGCCGAGGGCAAACTTGACCCGCAGCAGCCGCAGGACTGCTACGCCCTTGCCGACATGATCGAAGACGCCAGCGTGCGCTACGACAGCAGCCGTCTGCGCCTGCTCGCGAGTATTCCGCAGGTAGCGATGCAGCGCGGCCTGCGCGGGTATGTCGACCCACAGTTGTGGGACGACGGTGTGTCCGCCGCCTTCATCAACTACCAGCTCAACAGCAGCCGCACCGCCGGCGACTACAAGACCCGCATCGCCAATAACCTGGGCCTGCGCAACGGCATCAACCTGGGGGCCTGGCGCCTGCGCAACGAGTCGAACCTGAGCGGCGGCACCGATCGCTCGAACACCTTTACCAGCAACCGCACTTACTTGCAGCATGACGTCACCGCGATCAAGGGCCAGTTCAGCGCCGGTGAGATTTTCTCCGACACCGACCTGTTCGACAGCGTGCGCTATCGCGGGGTCAAGCTCGCCTCGGATGATGGCATGCGCGCCGACAGCGAGCGCGGCTATGCACCCGTAATCCGTGGAGTGGCGCAGACCAACGCGACGGTGGAAATCCGCCAGAACGACTACATCCTCTATACCGCCAACGTCGCGCCGGGGCCATTCGAGATCAACGATATCTACCCCAGCGGCTCCAACGGTGACCTGCAAATCACCGTGATCGAAGCCGACGGCACGCGGCGGGTGACGATGCAGGCGTTCTCCAGCCTGCCGATCATGGTGCGCGAAGGCCAGGTGAAATACAGCGTCTCGGCGGGCACGTTCAAAAACAATGCCGATGGCCTGGCAAGCCCGCGCTTTCTCAGCGGGACGCTGGCTTATGGCTTGACCAGCAACCTCAGTGGGATTGTCGGTGTGCAAGCCAGTGAGGACTACAGCGCACTGTCGATCGGCGCCGGCAGGAACACTGCCTTCGGTGCGTTCTCCCTGGATACCACCCACTCGTCCAGCAAGGCCCAGGGGCGTACGTTCCAGGGCAGCAGCGTACGCGCCTTGTACGCCAAGACCTTTGCCGGCACCGATACCAACTTCACCCTGGCCGCCTACCGTTACTCTACCGAGGGCTATCGCACCCTCACCGACCATGTGGAAGACAGCAGCGAAGACCTGCGCGTACGCACCGGCCACTCGAAAACCCGCACCGACCTGACCATCAACCAGAGCCTCGGGCGCAACAGCGAATTTGGCAGCCTGTATGTGAACGCCAGCGACCAACGCTACTGGAATCGCGGCGGTTCCCAGAGCTTTTCCGCGGGCTACACCGGCAACTGGGGCGATCTGAGCTACAACCTTGGCGTGACGCGCACCAAGCAGATCGTCACCTGGGGCGAGCCGAGCAGCGACACGCAGGTGAACCTGTCGGTGTCTTTCCCGCTGGGCAGTCAGGCCCGCGCGCCACGGGCGTTTGTCACCACCAGCCACCAACGCGGTGACACCACCACCCAAGCGGGCATCAATGGCTACGTGGCCGACACCAGCGACACTTTCTATTCGGTGCAGGCCGGCCACAGTGACACCAGCGGCGACTCAGGCTCGGTGAACATCAACAGTCGTACCGCCGTGGCGGATGTCAGCCTCGGCTACAGCCAGGGCCAGGGCTACAACTCACAGAACTTCAACCTCGCAGGCTCGGTGGTGGCTCATGCGGGTGGCGTCAACCTGGGGCAGACGGTCAGCGAGACCTTCGCCCTCGCCGAAGTACCAGGCGTCGCTGGAGCCAAGATCAGCAGCTACAGCGGGGTGGAAACCGGCTACAACGGCTATGCGGTGGTGCCCACTGCGCAACCCTACCGGGTCAACTGGATCAGCCTGGACACTCGCGATCTGGGTGGCGACGTGGAAATCACCAACGCCACCCAGCAACTGGTGCCGCGCCGTGGCGCCATCGTGGTGGCGCATTACAGTGGCACTACCGGACGGCGGGTGTTGTTTGAGTTGTTTGATGCACAGCATCAACCGCTGTCGTTTGGTGCCTCACTGGAAGACGCCAATGGCAAGCAGTTGGCGATTGCAGATCCCAATGGTAATGCCCTGGCGCTGGTGGAAGAGGATCAGGGCACGCTGATCATCAAGTGGGGTGAGCAGCATTGTCGTGCCGCCTATACATTGCCACCGCAGAACAAGGCGCTGAACTACGAGCGCCAGGCACTGGTGTGTACGCCTTGATTGTGCGGGGGAATGCGCTACTGTGCCGACCACGCACCCATCCTCCGCGAGATTTGCCCATGCGTAACCTGTTCCTTGCCAGTGCCTGCCTGCTGACCACCGCCCTGGCAGGCTGCCAGCAAACACCCCCGGCCAACGACCAACTCGACGCCGTGCTCTGGACCCAGACGTCCATCGAACACGAGCTGATCTACCGCCAGCTCTTCGCCAACGCTACCCGCCAACTCGATGTAGCGCTGGCCGACCCCAACTGGGACGCACTGCCTTTGCCTGCGCGCAAGCTGACCGGTCTGCCGCCGGCGGTGATCGTGGATATCGACGAGACCCTGTTGGACAACGTGCCGCTCAACGCTCGCGACATCATCAACAATCAGGTCTATTCCTACGATCGCTGGAATACCTGGGTCGAGCAGGCCAAGGCTCAGGCGCTGCCGGGTTCCGTGGCGTTCCTGCAAGCGGCCAGACAAAAAGGTGTCAAGGTGTACTACCTCACCAACCGCGAGCACAGCCAGGTCGCGGCCACCGCCAAAAACCTGCGTTTGCGCGGCTTTCCGATTGAGAGCGACGCACAGATCCTGGCGGCCAGCACCCCCACCGGCCACTGCGAAAGCGCAGGCTATGGCAAGAATTGCCGTCGCCAGTGGGTCGCCAGCCAAGCCCGCGTGTTGTTGATGGCCGGTGACTCGCTGGGAGATTTCGTGCAAGCCGAACACAACACCCTGGATGCACAACGCAAGGCCGTCGAACCCTATGTGAATTGGCTAGGCCAGCGTTGGTTCCTGCTGCCCAACCCGAGCTACGGCAACTGGTATAGCGCGCCGTATGGGGATGATGAGAGCTTGCCGTTTGCGCAGAAACGCAGGCTCAAGCAGAGCGCACTGCTCATGCAAGAGTAGCCTTGGTAGAATAAGAACGTTTTTGAGTGACTGCTCACGAGCAGCGCACCAGCAAGGACACTTTTACTTGACAGGAAGTCCACCAAAATGACCATCAAAATTATCGGTCTGCTTATACTTTCGTTTATGGCATTCGCTTTTCTCAGCGGAGTGGCGATCGTCCAATTACGCAAAAAATATGGTGATGATCTAAGAGTCACCTTCTATCTATTTTCCCTAACGATGGTCATTACCCTCGCGTTAGCGACGTACGCATTCATAACGGGCGCAATCAGCAATGGAACATTCCAAGGGCCGATTGGATCATTCCTCAGTCGCCTATTGACTGTAATGCTTGACCTTGAAAAGGACTTGATGATCTTGCTGGTGATCGTGGGCATCATCTTAATACCCCAAGTGCTGAACTACATAATTTGTGGATTCATAGGCTGCGCGTCTCCGGTGATTTTTATTGAAGGTAGCCTGACATTTCTGATATGGGGCGTCATCAAAGCTTTTTCCGTGTCCGCGGCCATATTTGCTTCGCTATTCATTCTTTATGCATGCAGTGTCCTTAAAACCAACGGACATGAAATGCTCGGAACGCTGTACATGGCGTCAATGTCGCTGTCCTTTTCACTTACCACACTTATGCTTTATAGGGACTCGCAAGGCGCGGTTGACGCACTTCAGACGAAATGTCCAAAACTCATGAACAAACTCGCCAGCCTGCATGCATTGGCTGCCCGACATGAGCAAAGCTCTGCTTCAAATAAGAAAATCAATCTTGCGGAGCAGAGCAAGCCATTTACAGAGCATTTGTCATCCAAAGAGCCGAGTGATGACACACATGCGCAGACCTCATCGAGCCCTCAAAAAGCACAGTCTTAAGGATCAAAGGTTCCTGGCCGCAATCGCCTCCACCTCCACCCACGCCCCCGGCAACGGCAACGCCACTACTTGCAACGCGGTGCGCGCCGGTTTGTTCGGCTGTTCGGGCGTGCCAAAGAACTGGGTATAGCCGCGCTGCAACCCGGCAAAATCCAGCTTGCCACCGGTCTCTTCAGCGCCGACCAGAAACACCCGTAACTGCACGATGTCGCCCAGGTCCAGGTCGTGTTGGCGCAGGATCTGGCGCAGTTTGTTGAACACTGAAACGCTCTGCACTTCGGTGTCGCCATATACACCAGGCACCTTCGGGTCAGCGGGGTCCGGTAGCGTGCCGCTGACAAACACCAGGCTGGCCGAGGCCGGCACGGTGACGGTTTGCGAGATGGGAAATTCGCCGACGCTGGTGCGTTGGATGCTGTCACTCATGGTGAGGCTCCTCAGGATGCGGCCAACGCCGCGAGTTGGTGTTGTTGGGTGATGCGCTCGGCCAGTTGCGCGACCACATGGCGCGCCGAGTTGGCTGCCGATTCCTGCCAGATCCCCACGCCGCTCTGCACCAGGCCGTCGCCGGCGAAGTACACCCGGCCATGGGGCTGTTCAAGCAAGGCGTGGGCCTGGGCGGGGAAGTGTTCGCGTTGCAACCACGGGCCTTCGCTGTAGGGGATCTGCTCCCAGGAGACCGCCAGTGGATTACGCAAATGCCTGGAATAACCTGGATGCAACAGCTCCACGGCTTGCCGGGAAGCGGCGTACTGCTGATCGAGGGGCTGACCGCCAAACACGTCGGCGCCCTCGCCGGTCACGTAACCGGCCACCAGCACACCTTCGCGGGTGTTGAGGTCGTTGCTGGGGTACCACAGCAGGCGCGTCGGGTGCTCGATCCACGACAAGCCGCCGTAGGTGCGGTAGTCGGTCTCCCAAAAGCGCGGGGATTGCCACGCCACCTTGGTCGCCTGGTCGCTGCGGGTGCTGAGCAGGGCCGCCTTGACCGGCGCGCTGAAGTCCGTATCGAGCTTGGCCAGCAGGGGCAGTGGCAAGGTGGAGACCAGAAAGTCGCCACGCACCACCTGTTCACGGCCACTGTGCTGGTCGTGGTAGGTCACCGCCACGCCGTCCTCCAACTGGCGGATCTGCCGCACCTGGGCGCCCAGTTGCACCTGCTCCTGCACGCGTCGGTAGAAGGCCTCGGTGATGCGGTCCATGCCGCCCACCGGCTGGAACATGGTGGCCGAAAATTCCGGGAACTCGGTGTGCAGCAAAGCCCCCCAGAGTTCCGGGTGCAGCAACCGCTCTAACGTCAACGGGCTGCGGCGAGCAGGCAAGGCACCAGGGTGAGCGGCGGATTCGAGGTGCCCCGAACGCAGGGTGCCCTCAAACGCCAACGCCTGGGACAGATCGCCATAGACCTGCAAAAAAGCCAGCAGGCGCGTGCGCTCTTCGCCACTCAGCACATCGTCAAGGGCATCGCGTTGCACCGCCTTGGCCAACAAGCCGGATAAATGCCCGCGTGTATCGTTGAGCGCCTGGCCGACGCTGAACGCTGCCTGGCTCAAGTCCGGTCGCACCTGGGCACCATGACTGCTGTTGACCAGCACTTCCAGGGGCACGCCCAGTTCACTGCAATAGTCGAGGATTGTGCGGTGCTGGCTGGGGATGCGCGCCGGCCCGGCGTTGAAATACTGGCCTGGGTCAAACCCCACCGTCTGCGAGCGACCGTCCTTATAGTCCACGCGGTCGCCGTTACGCAGGGTCCAGGTGCGGCCACCCACGCGCTCGCGGGCCTCCAGCACCTGCACACTGAAACCGGCGCGCGTCAACTCCAGCGCAGTGACCAGGCCGGCAATCCCGGCGCCCAGCACCAGTACGCGGGTGCCTTGCCCCAGACCATCCTTGAGTTTCAGCGGTTGCGGCCGACGGTGTGACGATGGGCCCAGGCCCAACACTGCCAGTGCGTCCTTGACCGCTTTCTCACCGCCCACCGCCGCGATACTCGACAGCGCTTCACGTCGTGTCAGTCCCATGTCTGTGCCTCCTTAATCCGGCAGCCCAGGCGGGTTGATCAGCGACTGGTCGACCCGTTCCACATCCAGGCCCCAACGTTGCAGCACCTGTGCGTATTGCCCCCCGGCAATCGCACCTTGCAGGGCGGTGTGAATCGGTTTGACCAGGCCGTTGTCCTTGCGCGTGGTCACCGCGATATCCGCCTGCAACGGCCAACCACCGTTGACGGTGCCGACGCGCTTGATGCCGCCGGTGATCGCCGCCGAATAGGCGTACACCGAGTTCGGTCCGAACAGTGCGTCACTGCGCCCCGACTGCACCGCCAGTTGTGCGGCGGCCTGGTCGTCGAAGTACTGCAACAACGCAGGTTTGAGGCCGGCTTTCTCATTGGCCTCGTTCCAGGCCAGCAGGACTTTTTCCTGGTTGGTGCCGGAGCCGACGATGATCTTCAGCCCGGCAATGTCCGCCGCCTGCTTGATCTCACTGATCTTGCTGGTGCTCTTGACGTAAAACCCGAGCACATCCTGGCGGTAGGTGGCGAAGTCGAAACGCTTTTTGCGCGCCTCGGTCACGGTGACGTTGCTGATCACCGCGTCGTATTTGCCCGAGCTGACGCCCAGGGGCCAGTCTTCCCAACTGGTCTGCACCACATTGAGTTGCAGGCCAAGGCTGTCGGCCACCAGTTGGGCGGTGTCGGCCTCGCTGCCGATGGTGGTCTTGTCGTCACTGGCCAGCAGCGCCAGCGGTGGCCCGGCTACGCCTGACACGGCGACGGTGAACTTGCCCGGCTGGGCGAACTTGAAGCCGGGCGGGATCTGCGCAATGGCCGCTTCATTGCGTGGCGCATGGATGCGCGGGCGGTCGGGGCTGAGGTCGACCTGTTGCACGGCAAATGCGCTGTGGGCAGTGGCGCCAGCAAGCGCCAACAGGACGACACGGGCAGTGGTGATAAACATGGGCAGTCACTCCTTGAACTAAAGCACTTTGCCGAGAAAGGCCTGGGTGCGGGGATGTCGGGGTTGGCGCAAGATCTGTTCGGGCGGGCCTTCTTCGATCAGTTGGCCGTCGCAGAGGAACACCACGTGGTCGGCCACTTCGCGGGCAAAGCCGATCTCATGGGTGACGATCACCAGGGTCACGCCCAGTTGGGTCAGGCCCTTGATCACGTCCAGCACCTCGCCCACCAGTTCCGGGTCGAGGGCCGAGGTGGGCTCGTCGAACAGCAGCACTTTGGGGTCGAGCGCCAAGGCCCGGGCGATGGCGACGCGTTGCTGTTGGCCGCCGGAGAGCTGACGCGGGTAGGCGTCGGCCTTGTCCGCCAGGCCGACCTTGGCGAGTAATTCATCGGCCTTGTCACGGGCCTGCACCCGGCGCCAGCGCTTGTGCGCCAGGGGCGCTTCGGCGATGTTTTCCCAGGCGGTGAGGTGGGGGAACAGGTTGAAGTTCTGGAACACAAAGCCCACGTCGATACGGCGCTTGAGAATCTCGCGTTCGGTGAGTTCAAAAAGCAGGTCGCCTTTGCGCCGATATCCGACGTATTCACCGTCGATGGTGATATGCCCGCTGTCGATCTTCTCCAAGTGGTTGATGGTGCGCAGCAAGGTGGACTTGCCCGAGCCGGACGGCCCGAGGATCACCGTGACCTTCCCAGGGTCAATGCTCAGGTCGATATGATCGAGTACCTGCTGGTTGCCAAAGCGCTTGCCCACGCCCTGGATCTGAATGCGCCCGGCGCGTGCTTCAGGCATGGGCCTTCTCCTTGAACCAGCGGCGCACGCGCTGCAACGGCGTGGGTGGCAGTACCCGCGCGGTGCCCCGGGCGAAGTGGCGCTCGACGTAGTACTGGGCGCTGGTGAGCACGGTGGTGATGATCAGGTACCAGACCGTGGCGACGATCAGCAACGGGATCACCGCCTGGGTGCGGTTGTAGATGACCTGCACGGTGTAGAACAGCTCGGGCAAGGCCAGTACGTAGACAATCGAGGTGCCCTTGACCAGGCCGATGATTTCGTTGAACCCCGACGGCAAGATCGAGCGCAGCGCTTGGGGCAGGATGATCCGGAAGATGCGTCGAGAGGCCGGCAGCCCCAAGGCCGCCGCCGCCTCATGCTGGCCGGCATCCACGCCAATCAGCCCACCGCGAATGATCTCCGCCGCGTAGGCCGCCTGCATCAGGCTCAAGCCCAGGACGGCCACGGTAAATTGGCTGAGCACATCCACCGTCGACCACTCGGCGAACACCAGGTCGGTGAACGGCACGCCTAGCACGATGTGGTCGTACAGGTAGGCAAAGTTGTAGAGGATGATCAGCACCAGCAGTGCCGGCATCGACCGGAAAAACCAGATATAGCCCCAGGCCAACGCCGCCAGCAACGGCGAACCCGACAGCCGCGCCAGGGCCAGCGCGGTACCCAGCAGGATGCTGAACACTGTGCTCAGCAGCGTCAGCAGCAACGTCTGGCCCAACCCGCGCAGCACCGAGGGCGAAAAGAACCACTGGCCGAACACCCCCCATTCCCAGCGCGGGTTGGTGGCCAGGGAGTGCACGATGGCGAGTAATACCAGCGCGGCGAAAATCGACCCGGCCCAGCGCCAGGGGTGCCGGGCCGGCACCACCCGCAACGCCTTGATCGGCGTGGCGGCACGGCGCTGGCGCAGCGGTTGGGCGCTGACTTCATCCAGCAGGTCATAGGGTTTGGCGACAATGGGCATGTTCTTTTCCTCGCAGGCCTCAGAAGGCGTAAGTCAGCCGGGTGTAGTAATACCCGCCGGTAAAACCGTAGGGCGAATAAGTGCCGTAGCTGGCAACCATGGTGCTGCTCGGCACCCCTTGTTTCTTGGGATAGAGGTCGAACAGGTTCTTGGCGCCGATGGCGATGTTCAGGTCTTTGGTGAGGCTGTAGCCAAGGTCGAGGTCGGTAATCCAGCGGGCGTTGTAGACCCGGTCCAGGTCACGATTGGCCGATGAGTTCACTTCCTTGTACGAGCCGTAGCGGGTCAGGGCCAGGTTGAGGTTGAAGCGTTCGATACTCCAGTCGCCGCCCAGGATCAGCTTGGTGTTGGGTTGCACACCGGTGATCAGGTTGCGCGCCTGGCGGTCCATCAGGTCGTAGGACGTGCCGAGAATGTGGGTGGATGCTTTGTAGTTGAGGATTTGGGTCTGGTTCCAGTTGAACGCGGCGGTCCACTTCAGCGCGCCGAACGCGCCCAGGTCCTGGTTGTAGCTGCTGACCAAATCCAGACCCTTGGTGCGAGTGTCAGCGCCGTTGATAAAGTACTGGCCGCCGGAGGTGGAGTTAATGCCGTTGTTCTGCAGCACCTGGGTGACTTCCGGGCCCAGCAAGGTGCCGGTGAGGGTAATGCGGTCACGCAGGTTGATCACGTAGGCGTCGGCGGTGAAGCTCAGGCGGTCTGTGGGTGTGAGCGTAAAACCTAGGCTGAAGTTGGTGGAGCGCTCGGGCCTCAACGCCTGCGCGCCTAGCGCCTGGGCCGCCGCCGAACCCACGGGGAGCACGCCATAGTTGATCGACTGATACACCCCATCGACGACGCCATAGGTGGTGGAGCGCGCACTGAACAGACTGTTGGCCAGGGACGGCGCACGAAAGCCATTGCTCACCGTGGCGCGCACCGCGAACTGCGGGGTGAAGTCGTAGCGGGTGGTCAGCTTGCCGCTGCGGGTGGCGCCTACGCCCTCGTTGTAATGCTCATAACGCACCGCCGTGCCGACGTACCAGTCCGGCAGGGGGTTGAAACCCACATCCACATAACCGGCCAGGCTGTTGCGTGACGCGCTGCTTTCTTCGTCCGGTGAAATACCGTTGGTGACCTGTGCCCCGGACGATGCGCAGTTACCCGGCGCCACGCAGTAACCGCCATTGGCATAGGACGCGTAATCGCCGGCTTGCACCTCGTACGTGTCGCGCCGATGCTCGAAGCCGTAGGACAGGTCCAAGGGCTTTTGCAGACCGATGTCGAAGCCACGCTTGAAGTCCAGGTTGGTGGTCAGCTCGGTGGAAATCCAGGTGCCGGAGGTGAAGCTGTTCGGGGTGACTTCGCCCAGGGAAGGGTTCTGGTTGTGGGTGGTGCCCTGCTCCGCTTCGTTGCGCCCATAGGTGGTAGACAAGTCCCAGTCCCACTCGCCCACAGTGCCCTTGCCACCGAACGCCGCCTGGAAGTCGTCCTCGTCGATGTACCAGGTCGGGGTGTACCCGGCCGGGTAACCGTTGGGCCCGGTGGTGATGGTGTTGGTGATGGTCGGCAGGCGGAAGTTCTGCCCCTGCTCGGCCTTGCGTCGCGAGTAGGTGGTAAAGGAGTAGAGGCTGAGGCTGTCGTCGATCGGCAACTCGGCGTTGTAGCCCAGGGTCAGCAGGTTGGTCTTGGGCGTGCCGTAGCCGCCATAGGTGGACTTGCCCGCCAGGCCATAGGCTTGCTCATAGGTGTAGCCGTTGGCGCTGGCCTTGTTGTCATCGTTCTGGCTGCGCGCATCCAGGGCCAGTTGCACGATGCCGCCGTTGCCGATTTCGAAGCCCTTGTTGAGGCTTTGCTGCACGGTCTGTTTCTTGCCGTCGTAGCCAAGGCCCGCGTGGGTCACCGAAGTGCCGCGGGTGTCGGCCTTGAGGATTACGTTGATCACCCCGGCGATGGCGTCGGACCCGTATTGGGCAGCCGCACCATCGCGCAGTACTTCGACATGGTCGATGGCGCTGATGGGGATCAGGTCCAGGTCAGCTGGCGCCGCGCCGGTATTGATGCCGTTGATATTCAAGGTGGCACTGGTGTGGCGGCGCTTGCCGTTGACCAGCACCAATACTTCGGCGGCGCTCAAGCCCCGCAGGTTCGGTGCCCGGGCAATGCCGCTGGCGTCCCAACCGGTTTTTTCCGGCAGGGTCAGCGAAGGGATCACCGCGCTCAACGCTTCCATCAACCCGGGCTTGCCGGTGTTTTGCAATTGCTGGGCGCTGACCACGTCAATCGGCACCGGGCTGCTGGTGACCGTGCGCTGCTCGGCGCCACGGTTGCCGGTCACGACGACCGTCGACAAGGTGCTGTCATCCTGGGCCTGGGCTGCTGCGGCGAACAGCGACAGGGTCAGGGCAGCAGTAGGTTGCAGAATTTGCTTCATATCCATTCCCAGCTTTTTCCAAATCGCAAAGTCGGGCAGACACGCGCCTGGCGCGGTGTGGCCGGTAATCAAAGGGGCGATGCGGCTTGGGCTAGGTGTGGGGCAAGCGAGGGGGTTGAAGTGGCAACATACGTTGAGCTCCCGTCCAACGATTCTGCTGCGGCGGGATGATTACCCGGTCAGGCGCGCAGAATCTGAATCACGCTGGGTACCATCCGAGGTCAGGGGTAGGCTGTTGGGATCAAACATAACGGAATGGATTTTAAAAATATAATGCTATTTGGGCATAAGCTAATATTCTGTACTTTCATTATTTATAAAAATAATTATTCATAAAAATGATTTTTAATCTGCGCGCGCAGCACGCTCAAAATGTGGGAAGGGGCGTGCTACCGATGACTGTGGGCCAGTCAAAATGCATTTACTGACACGCCCCCATCGCAACGGTAGCTACCGACGGTAACCACGATGCGAAGCGAGCCGCTCTTGATCTGGCTCTTGATCTGCTCTTGATCTTAGGCGCCCCGTCAAACCACGCTGGCCGGAATTCGACAGGGATTTGGGGGGTAAACCGGCAGGGATGCCGGTTTAGCCGCCCCGCGCCATGGATGGCGCGTGGCGGCGGCCCCCCAAATCACTGGCGGATTACGGGTACACCGAGCCCAAGCGAGGTGCCGAGTGGTGGGGCAAGAGCCCTTTGGTTACTTTGGGGCTCTTTTCCAAAGTGACCCGCTGT
>NZ_NKRF01000017.1:0-76631 GCF_003408955.1 Pseudomonas sp. GL93 | reverse complement strand
GTGTGGGGTTTCCCCATGTGAGAGTAGGTCATCGTCAAGATTAAATTCCGAAACCCCAATTGCGAAAGCAGTTGGGGTTTTGTTTTGGGCGCTCGAAAATCTTGTAGAGCGTCGATCAACACTGATATCTAGCCTTTCTATGCAATGACCCTGCGCATGGCTATCATGCGTGCCTCATTCTGAGGCGATATGTGCATGCTGACGTTGTTGAAACTTCTGAAAGATGGTCAGTTCCATTCTGGAGAAACGCTTGGCGCCGCCCTGGGCGTTAGTCGCAGTGCCGTGTGGAAGCAGCTTCAGCATCTTGAGGCAGAATTGAATCTTCCTATTCATAAGGTTCGGGGTCGCGGGTATAGATTGGCTGCGCCATTGGTATTTTTGAATGCGCAGGAGGTTTCCCGAGGGGCGACTCCCTTATCTTGGCCCGTTCATATTTTCGACTCCATTGACTCCACTAATGCTGAGGCTTTACGTCTTGTCGATGCGGGCGGTGCGGCACCTTTTGTTGTGCTAGCGGAGCAGCAGACGGCTGGTAGGGGGCGCAGGGGCCGCAAATGGGTCAGCCCATTTGCGCAAAACGTTTACTACAGCCTTGTATTGCGTATTGAGGGTGGTCTGCGGCAACTGGAAGGGTTGAGTCTGGTGGTAGGGCTGGCAGTCCTGCAGGCTCTGCGTGAGTCGGGTGTGCAGGGCGCGGCTTTGAAGTGGCCAAACGACGTCTTGGTTGGGCACAAGAAAATCTCAGGCATCTTGCTTGAGCTGGTGGGAGACCCAGCAGATATCTGTCACGTTGTGCTGGGGATAGGTATCAATGTGAATATGCAGAAGACTGTAGAGGTTGATCAGCAATGGACCTCGATGCAGCTCGAGACGGGCTCTCCTATTGATCGCAATCACCTGGTGGCGCGTCTGGGGTTGCAGCTACAAGCCTACCTGGACCGACACAAGGCTGCGGGCTTTGCCGGTTTGCAAGGAGAATGGGAGCAGCATCACGCATGGCAGGGGAGGCCCGTGTCGCTCATCGCAGGCGTCAATCAGGTTGATGGGATTGTGCTGGGCGTGGATCGTCAGGGCGCGTTGCGTTTGGATGTCGGTGGCGTCGAGAAAATATACAGCGGTGGTGAGTTAAGTCTGAGGTTGCGCGATGATTCTTGAGCTCGACTGTGGAAATAGCTTTATCAAGTGGCGTGTTCTTGAGTTGAGTGAGGCAAGTGTTCGCGCCGAAGGTATCGCAGGTTCGGATATCGCGCTGATCGACAGTTTGGTGGCTTTGCCTGGTCTATTGCTCACGCGTTGTCGGTTGGTGAGTGTTCGCGCGCTTGAGGAGACCGATAAGCTGATAGCTGCGTTGGTTGAGGCGTTTGGCGTCGCTGTTTCCTGTGCCACCTCTGCGCGAGAAATGAGCGGAGTGCGCAATGGCTATGAAGACTTCCAGCGCCTTGGGATGGATCGATGGCTGGCGATGCTGGGCGCTTTCAAGTTGGCGTCAGGTGCATGCCTGGTACTCGATTTTGGTACGGCGGCGACCGCAGACTTTATTGGTCCGGACGGTGAGCACCTGGGGGGGTTTATTTGCCCGGGTATGCCGCTTATGCGTAATCAACTGCGAACCCATACACGCAAGATACGCTATGACGACGCCGCTGCTGAGCGGGCTCTGGAGCGTCTCTCTCCTGGTCGCACGACCGTCGAGGCCGTCGAGCGTGGTTGTACGCTCATGCTTAGAGGATTTGTGCTGACTCAGCTCGAGTTGGCGCGAGGCTATTGGGGGGAGGATTTCACGGTCTTCCTGACTGGCGGGGATGCTGACCAGGTCAGGGACGCTGCGCCTCAGGCCCGGCTGGTCCCTGACCTGGTGTTTGTTGGTTTGGCGATGGCGTGTCCTTTGTCTTGAGGTGATTATGCGCTGGCTGTTTTTGCTTTTACTGGTCCTCAATGTTTTCTATTACGTCTGGCATCAGCAAGAGGCGCCATTGCGGGCCAAGGATGTCACGCCTTTGAGTCTCCATCGGGGAGCGCAGCAAGACATTCGCCTCCTGAGTGAGTCGGCAGACGCGGTGGCTCGGCGCGATCGGGCGAGGCCGGCGGAGGCGCAAAATACCTGCTTATACATCGGTGGGTTCTCTGATCGACGCCAAGCCTCCTCTCTCGAGCAGAGGCTCACGAGCCTGGATATCAAGGTCAAGGTCCAGTTGTTGAGTGCGCCCGACGTCTCGGGTTATTGGCTGCGTGTGGCCCCTGAGAGCCGTCGCTTGGCTGACGATCTGCCCTTTGAAAGCCTTGCTAATGAATTCAATGAGTTAAAACATAAAATAATGCTGTGTGAAGGCATTGCAACTCTCGAATAGTTTGCATAGAATGGCGCCCGCTTCGCAGTGAAGACCTTTAAGGGCTACAGTGCAAAGCTACCGTCAATGCAGCTAACCTCATAATTTAAATGAGAAAATGCTTGACAGAAGGTCGGCGTGATGTAAAATGCCGGCTCGCTTAGGAGGGGTTCCCGAGCGGCCAAAGGGATCAGACTGTAAATCTGACGTCTACGACTTCGAAGGTTCGAATCCTTCCCCCTCCACCATTTTAGCGTGAGCTGCAAGCTCCGCGGGTATAGTTTAGTGGTAGAACCTCAGCCTTCCAAGCTGATGATGCGGGTTCGATTCCCGCTACCCGCTCCAAGTTTGCAGGTTGTGCAAGGTGTTTCGCTCTTGTAGCTCAGTTGGTAGAGCACACCCTTGGTAAGGGTGAGGTCAGCGGTTCAAATCCGCTCAAGAGCTCCATATAACAAGGCAGATATGAAAATATCTGCCTTTGTTTTAACAGCTGCCTCGGCTTGAATGTTGTTCGATATTTCAGGTCTTGTGGGGTTGGTTGTTGTAAAGTCTTTTTCAGGCCTGCATAATGGTCGGCCTGATTTTGTTTTAGGTCAGTAGCTCAATTGGCAGAGCGACGGTCTCCAAAACCGTAGGTTGGGGGTTCGATTCCCTCCTGACCTGCCAGATTCACGTGGTGTGTCTGGCTTTCTTTTCACAGGATCTTCATAGATGACTCCTAAGGCTGAAGCTCAAAGCTCTCGTTTCGATCTGGTAAAGTGGCTCGCTGTAGTCGCCTTGGTGGTCGTAGGCGTTGTTGGCAATCAGTACTATTCTGCTTCGCCGATCCTGTACCGTGTACTCGCTTTGCTTGCCCTCGCTGCTGTAGCTGCCTTTGTAGGCCTACAGACTGCCAAAGGCAAGTCCTTCGCGGTACTGGTTAAGGAAGCTCGCACCGAAATCCGTAAAGTCGTTTGGCCGACTCGCCAAGAAACCACTCAGACCACATTGATTGTCGTGGCTGTTGTTCTGGTTATGGCGTTGCTGTTGTGGGGGCTTGATTCCCTGCTCGGCTGGCTTGTTTCCTTGATTGTTGGCTAAGGGTGTCCCGTGGCTAAGCGTTGGTACGTTGTGCATGCTTACTCGGGTTACGAGAAGCATGTTATGCGCTCTTTGCTGGAGCGCGTAAAGCTGGCAGGCATGGAAGATGGCTTCGGCGAAATTCTGGTTCCCACTGAAGAAGTGGTTGAAATGCGGAATGGGCAGAAGCGCAAAAGCGAACGCAAGTTCTTCCCTGGCTACGTGCTGGTACAGATGGACATGAACGAAGGTACTTGGCACTTGGTCAAGGATACCCCTCGCGTCATGGGCTTCATTGGCGGTACTGCCGATAAGCCTGCTCCGATCACCGACAAAGAGGCGGAAGCAATTCTGCGTCGTGTTGCTGACGGTAGCGACAAGCCCAAGCCGAAGACATTGTTCGAGCCGGGTGAGGTTGTTCGCGTTACAGACGGTCCGTTCGCTGATTTCAACGGTACGGTCGAAGAAGTTAACTACGAAAAGAGCCGGATCCAAGTGGCGGTGCTCATTTTCGGTCGCTCTACCCCGGTAGAGTTGGAGTTCAGCCAGGTCGAAAAGGTCTAGCTGGACAAGCATCCCAACCCCGCAGCCCTAGGCTGTGGGGTTTTGTCGTCACTGGGATAAACGCGCAAGTAACCGGGGAGCCTTTCGAGGCGTTTGAACCCGTAATTGGAGTGCCTCATGGCCAAGAAGATTACCGCTTACATCAAGCTGCAAGTGAAGGCCGCTCAGGCCAACCCTAGCCCACCCGTCGGTCCAGCTCTGGGTCAGCACGGCGTGAACATCATGGAATTCTGCAAGGCTTTCAACGCCCGTACTCAGGGTCTTGAGCCAGGTCTGCCGACTCCAGTGATCATCACTGTATACAGCGACCGTAGCTTCACCTTCGAAACCAAGTCGACCCCGGCTTCGGTTTTGCTGAAGAAAGCTGCCGGTTTGACCAGCGGTTCCGCTCGTCCTAACACCGTTAAGGTTGGCACCGTAACCCGTGCTCAGCTGGAAGAAATCGCGAAAACTAAAAACGCGGATCTGACTGCAGCTGATATGGATGCAGCCGTGCGTACCATCGCCGGTTCTGCTCGTAGCATGGGCCTTAACGTGGAGGGTGTGTAATGGCTAAGCTGACCAAGCGCCAAAAGGCTATCGCCGGCAAAATTGAAGCGGGCAAGTCCTACAGCTTCGTAGACGCTGCTGCCCTGCTGACCGAGCTGTCGACTGTCAAGTTCAGCGAGTCCGTTGACGTTGCTGTAAACCTGGGTGTTGACCCGCGTAAATCCGACCAGGTCGTTCGTAGCGCTACTGTGCTGCCACACGGTACTGGCAAGACTGTACGTGTTGCTGTCTTCACCCAAGGCCCAGCTGCTGAAGCTGCTCTGGCCGCTGGTGCTGATCGCGTTGGCATGGACGACCTGGCTGCCGAAATGAAGGGCGGCGACCTGAACTATGACGTCGTTATTGCTTCCCCGGATGCAATGCGTGTTGTAGGTCAGTTGGGTCAGATCCTCGGCCCACGTGGCCTGATGCCTAACCCTAAGGTCGGCACCGTAACCCCAGACGTAGCTACCGCGGTTAAAAACGCCAAGGCTGGTCAGGTTCGTTATCGCACCGACAAAAACGGCATCATTCACACCTCCGTTGGCAAAGTCGGCTTCGATGCCGTCAAGCTGAAGGAAAACGTTGAAGCTCTGATCGCTGATCTGAAGCGTATCAAGCCTGCTTCCTCGAAAGGTATCTACGTCAAGCGCGTTACCCTGAGCACCACTATGGGCCCAGGTCTGGTCATCGACCAAGGCTCGCTGGACGTATAAGACATAAATTGGTGCAAGAAATTGCGCCAATTGAAAGATTGGGGTCCCTGCCTGGCGGGGGCTATCCAAGACCGTAGGCGACGCAAGTCTTAAACCAACAAGCCTACGCAGATGGTGCTCCCGGTTCCTTACCGAATCAGACACCAAAACGACATCAGGCCTAGGCCAGATGAAACGGTAACAAGCAGGAGTTAAACCCGTGGCAATTAATCTCGAAGACAAGAAGGCCATCGTCGCTGAAGTCAACGAGGCTGCCAAAGCTGCTCTGTCCGCTGTCGTGGCTGATGCCCGTGGTGTGACAGTAGGCGCTATGACCGGACTCCGTAAAGAGGCTCGTGAAGCTGGCGTATACGTACGTGTTGTACGTAACACCCTGCTCAAGCGCGCCGTTGCTGACACTGAATACAGTGTTCTCAACGACGTGTTCACCGGCCCGACTCTGATCGCGTTCTCTAAAGATCATCCAGGCGCTGCTGCCCGTTTGTTCAAAGAATTCGCCAAGAGTCAGGATAAGTTCGAGATCAAGGCAGCTGCGTTCGAGGGCAAGTTCCTCGCAGCTAACCAAATCGACGTACTGGCAACACTGCCGACCCGTAACGAAGCTATTTCGCAGCTGATGAGCGTGATTCAAGGCGCTACCAGCAAGCTGGCTCGTACTCTGGCTGCAGTTCGCGAGCAAAAAGAAGCTGCCGCAGCCTAAGGCTGAGCAAATTCTCTCGCGTATTTTTGTTTATTTCGATGGCCGCGTAGGCCGTCCCCCAATTCAGGAAATACAGCAATGTCTATCTCCCAAGACGATATCCTCAACGCCGTAGCTGAAATGTCGGTTCTGCAGGTTGTTGAGCTGATCAAAGCTTTCGAAGAAAAATTCGGCGTTTCCGCTGCCGCTGCTTCCGCTGGCCCAGCTGTTGCTGCTGTCGCTGCTGAAGAGCAAACCGAATTCAACGTCATGCTGCTGGAAGCTGGCGAGAAGAAAGTAAACGTGATCAAGGCAGTACGTGAACTGACCGGTCTGGGCCTGAAAGAAGCCAAGGCTGTAGTTGACGGCGCTCCTGCCCAGGTTCTGGAAGCTGTGTCGAAAGACGCCGCTGACAAAGCCAAAGCTACTCTGGAAGAAGCAGGCGCTAAAGTCGAGCTGAAGTAAGCATCGACCTTGCGTCTCCAGCCCAAGCGTTAAGCTGAAGGCTGATGGCTGGTGGCTCTTGCCACCGGCCTTTTTCCGTTCTTGGCTGTCGACTCGGTCGCCGCCATTAACGCGCTGTAGCCACCCGAAGCGGTGGTGCAAACCATGGGGTTTGCAAGATTTTCTGGCTGCTCCCGTCGGAGGGGCCAAACAAGCAGGTGACCAAGCTGGGGAACGCTGATGGCTTACTCATATACTGAGAAAAAACGTATCCGCAAGGACTTTAGCAAGTTGCCGGACGTCATGGATGTCCCGTACCTTCTGGCTATCCAGCTGGATTCGTATCGTGAATTCTTGCAGGCGGGAGCGACCAAAGATCAGTTCCGCGACGTGGGCCTGCATGCGGCCTTCAAATCCGTTTTCCCGATCATCAGCTACTCCGGCAATGCTGCGCTGGAGTACGTCGGTTATCGCCTGGGCGAACCGGCATTTGATGTCAAAGAATGCGTGTTGCGTGGCGTTACGTACGCCGTACCTTTGCGGGTAAAAGTCCGTCTGATCATTTTCGACAAAGAATCGTCGAACAAAGCGATCAAGGACATCAAAGAGCAAGAAGTCTACATGGGCGAAATCCCACTGATGACTGAAAACGGTACCTTCGTAATCAACGGTACCGAGCGTGTAATCGTTTCCCAGCTGCACCGTTCCCCGGGCGTGTTCTTCGACCACGACCGCGGCAAGACGCACAGCTCCGGCAAACTCCTGTACTCCGCGCGGATCATTCCGTACCGCGGTTCGTGGTTGGACTTCGAGTTCGACCCGAAAGACTGCGTGTTCGTGCGTATCGACCGTCGTCGCAAGCTGCCGGCCTCGGTATTGCTGCGTGCGCTCGGTTACACCACTGAGCAGGTGCTGGACGCTTTCTACACCACCAACGTATTCAGCCTGAAGGATGAAACCCTCAAGCTGGAGCTGATCGCTTCGCGTCTGCGTGGTGAAATTGCTGTCCTGGACATCCAGGACGAAAAAGGCAAGGTCATCGTTGAGGCTGGCCGTCGTATCACTGCGCGCCACATCAACCAGATCGAAAAAGCCGGTATCAAAGAGCTGGAAGTGCCACTGGACTACGTCCTGGGTCGCACTACCGCCAAGGTCATCGTTCACCCGGCTACAGGCGAAATCCTGGCTGAGTGCAACACCGAGCTGAACACCGAGATCCTGGCCAAGATCGCCAAGGCCCAGGTTGTTCGCATCGAGACCCTGTACACCAACGATATCGACTGCGGTCCGTTCATCTCCGACACACTGAAGATCGACTCCACCAGCAACCAATTGGAAGCACTGGTCGAGATCTATCGCATGATGCGTCCTGGTGAGCCACCAACCAAAGACGCTGCCGAAACCCTGTTCAACAACCTGTTCTTCAGCCCTGAGCGCTATGACCTGTCTGCGGTCGGCCGGATGAAGTTCAACCGTCGTATCGGTCGTACCGAGATCGAAGGTTCGGGCGTGCTGTGCAAGGAAGACATCGTCGCGGTATTGAAGACCCTGGTCGACATCCGTAACGGCAAAGGCATCGTCGATGACATCGATCACCTGGGTAACCGTCGTGTTCGCTGCGTAGGCGAAATGGCCGAGAACCAGTTCCGTGTTGGCCTGGTACGTGTTGAGCGTGCGGTCAAAGAGCGTCTGTCGATGGCTGAAAGCGAAGGCCTGATGCCGCAAGACCTGATCAACGCCAAGCCAGTGGCTGCGGCGGTGAAAGAGTTCTTCGGCTCTAGCCAGCTTTCGCAGTTCATGGACCAGAACAACCCGCTCTCCGAGATCACCCACAAGCGCCGTGTTTCTGCACTGGGCCCGGGCGGTCTGACCCGTGAGCGCGCTGGCTTTGAAGTCCGTGACGTACACCCGACGCACTACGGTCGTGTTTGCCCGATCGAAACGCCGGAAGGTCCGAACATCGGTCTGATCAACTCCCTGGCTGCCTATGCGCGCACCAACCAGTACGGCTTCCTCGAAAGCCCGTACCGTGTGGTGAAAGACGCCCTGGTCACCGACGAGATCGTATTCCTGTCCGCCATCGAAGAAGCTGATCACGTGATCGCTCAGGCTTCGGCCACGATGAACGACAAGAAAGTCCTGGTCGACGAGCTGGTAGCTGTTCGTCACTTGAACGAGTTCACCGTCAAGGCGCCGGAAGACGTCACCTTGATGGACGTTTCTCCGAAGCAGGTAGTTTCGGTTGCAGCGTCGTTGATCCCGTTCCTGGAACACGATGACGCCAACCGTGCGTTGATGGGTTCCAACATGCAGCGTCAAGCTGTACCGACCCTGCGTGCTGACAAGCCGCTGGTAGGTACCGGCATGGAGCGCAACGTAGCCCGTGACTCCGGCGTTTGCGTCGTGGCTCGTCGTGGCGGCGTGATCGACTCTGTTGATGCCAGCCGTATCGTGGTTCGTGTTGCCGATGACGAAGTAGAAACTGGCGAAGCCGGTGTCGACATCTACAACCTGACCAAATACACCCGCTCGAACCAGAACACCTGCATCAACCAGCGTCCGCTGGTGAGCAAGGGTGATCGCGTTCAGCGTAGCGACATCATGGCCGACGGCCCGTCCACCGACATGGGTGAACTGGCTCTGGGTCAGAACATGCGCATCGCGTTCATGGCATGGAACGGCTTCAACTTCGAAGACTCCATCTGCCTGTCCGAGCGTGTGGTTCAAGAAGACCGCTTCACCACGATCCACATTCAGGAATTGACCTGTGTGGCACGTGACACCAAGCTTGGGCCAGAGGAAATCACTGCAGACATCCCGAACGTGGGTGAAGCTGCACTGAACAAGCTGGACGAAGCCGGTATCGTTTACGTAGGTGCTGAAGTTGGCGCAGGCGACATCCTGGTGGGTAAGGTCACTCCGAAAGGCGAGACCCAACTGACGCCGGAAGAGAAGCTGCTGCGTGCCATCTTCGGTGAAAAAGCCAGCGACGTTAAAGACACCTCCCTGCGTGTACCTACCGGTACCAAGGGTACTGTCATCGACGTACAGGTCTTCACCCGTGACGGCGTTGAGCGTGATGCTCGTGCGTTGTCCATCGAGAAGACCCAGCTCGACGAGATCCGCAAGGATCTGAACGAAGAGTTCCGTATCGTTGAAGGCGCGACCTTCGAACGTCTGCGTTCCGCTCTGGTAGGCCACAAGGCTGAAGGCGGCGCAGGCCTGAAGAAAGGTCAGGACATCACCGACGAAATCCTCGACGGTCTTGAGCACGGCCAGTGGTTCAAACTGCGCATGGCTGAAGATGCTCTGAACGAGCAGCTCGAGAAGGCCCAGGCCTATATCGTTGATCGCCGCCGTCTGCTGGACGACAAGTTCGAAGACAAGAAGCGCAAACTGCAGCAGGGCGATGACCTGGCTCCAGGCGTGCTGAAAATCGTCAAGGTTTACCTGGCAATCCGTCGCCGCATCCAACCGGGCGATAAGATGGCCGGTCGTCACGGTAACAAGGGTGTGGTCTCTGTGATCATGCCGGTTGAAGACATGCCGCACGATGCCAATGGCACCCCGGTCGACGTCGTCCTCAACCCGTTGGGCGTACCTTCGCGTATGAACGTTGGTCAGATCCTTGAAACCCACCTGGGCCTCGCGGCCAAAGGTCTGGGCGAGAAGATCAACCGTATGATCGAAGAGCAGCGCAAGGTCGCAGACCTGCGTAAGTTCCTGCACGAGATCTACAACGAGATCGGCGGTCGCAACGAAGAGCTGGACACCTTCTCCGACCAGGAAATCCTGGATCTGGCGAAGAACCTGCGCGGCGGCGTTCCAATGGCTACCCCGGTGTTCGACGGTGCCAAGGAAAGCGAAATCAAGGCCATGCTGAAACTGGCAGACCTGCCAGAAAGCGGCCAGATGCAGCTGTTCGACGGCCGTACCGGCAACAAGTTCGAGCGCCCGGTTACTGTTGGCTACATGTACATGCTGAAGCTGAACCACTTGGTAGACGACAAGATGCACGCTCGTTCTACCGGTTCGTACAGCCTGGTTACCCAGCAGCCGCTGGGTGGTAAGGCTCAGTTCGGTGGTCAGCGTTTCGGGGAGATGGAGGTCTGGGCACTGGAAGCATACGGTGCTGCATACACTCTGCAAGAAATGCTCACAGTGAAGTCGGACGATGTGAACGGTCGTACCAAGATGTACAAAAACATCGTGGACGGCGATCACCGTATGGAGCCGGGCATGCCCGAGTCCTTCAACGTGTTGATCAAAGAAATTCGTTCCCTCGGCATCGATATCGATCTGGAAACCGAATAACACGTGACGCGAATCGAGAGCGGGGCTGTTTAGCCCGCTCTCTGCTCCGCCAGGAGGAAAGGCCTTGAAAGACCTACTGAATTTGCTGAAAAACCAGGGTCAAGTCGAAGAGTTCGACGCCATCCGTATTGGGTTGGCATCGCCTGAGATGATCCGTTCGTGGTCGTTCGGTGAAGTTAAAAAGCCGGAAACCATCAACTACCGTACGTTCAAACCTGAGCGTGACGGCCTGTTCTGCGCCAAGATCTTTGGCCCGGTAAAGGATTACGAGTGCCTGTGCGGTAAGTACAAGCGCTTGAAGCACCGTGGTGTGATCTGCGAGAAGTGTGGCGTTGAAGTCGCGCTGGCCAAAGTTCGTCGTGAGCGCATGGCGCACATCGAACTGGCTTCCCCGGTTGCCCACATCTGGTTCCTGAAATCGCTGCCGTCCCGTATCGGCTTGCTGATGGACATGACCCTGCGTGATATCGAACGTGTTCTCTACTTCGAGAGCTATGTCGTTATCGACCCAGGCATGACCACCCTTGAAAAAGGTCAGTTGCTGAACGACGAGCAATACTTCGAAGCGCTGGAAGAGTTCGGCGACGATTTCGATGCCCGCATGGGTGCCGAAGCTGTCCGCGAACTGCTGCACGCTATCGACCTGGAGCACGAGATTGGTCGCCTGCGCGAAGAGATTCCGCAAACCAACTCCGAAACCAAGATCAAGAAACTGTCCAAGCGTCTGAAGTTGATGGAAGCCTTCCAGGGTTCCGGCAACTTGCCAGAGTGGATGGTGCTGACCGTTCTGCCGGTTCTGCCGCCAGACCTGCGTCCGCTGGTACCGTTGGACGGTGGCCGTTTCGCGACGTCCGACCTCAACGACCTGTACCGTCGCGTGATCAACCGTAACAACCGCTTGAAGCGCCTGCTTGATCTGTCCGCTCCGGACATCATCGTGCGCAACGAAAAGCGTATGTTGCAAGAAGCGGTCGATGCCCTGCTCGACAACGGTCGTCGTGGCCGCGCTATCACCGGTTCGAACAAGCGTCCTTTGAAATCCCTGGCTGACATGATCAAGGGTAAGCAAGGTCGTTTCCGTCAGAACTTGCTCGGTAAGCGTGTTGACTACTCCGGTCGTTCGGTAATTACCGTAGGCCCGACCCTGCGTCTGCATCAGTGCGGTCTGCCTAAGAAGATGGCACTCGAGCTGTTCAAGCCGTTCATCTTCGGCAAGCTGGAAATGCGCGGTCTCGCGACCACCATCAAAGCGGCCAAGAAAATGGTCGAGCGCGAACTGCCAGAGGTTTGGGACGTTCTCGCTGAAGTGATTCGCGAACACCCGGTTCTCCTCAACCGTGCACCGACCCTTCACCGTCTGGGTATCCAGGCGTTTGAACCTGTACTGATCGAAGGTAAGGCTATCCAGCTGCACCCTCTGGTCTGTGCTGCGTACAACGCCGACTTCGACGGCGACCAAATGGCCGTGCACGTACCGCTGACACTGGAAGCCCAGTTGGAAGCGCGTGCGTTGATGATGTCGACCAACAACATCCTGTCGCCAGCCAACGGTGAGCCAATCATCGTTCCGTCGCAGGACGTTGTATTGGGTCTGTACTACATGACTCGTGAAGCGATTAACGCCAAAGGCGAAGGTCGTGTGTTCGCTGACCTGCAGGAAGTTGACCGTGTGTTCCGTGCTGGCGAAGCCGCACTGCACGCCAAGGTCAAAGTGCGGATCAACGAAACCGTCAACGATCGTGACGGCGGCAGCGTGAGCAACACCCGTATCGTCGACACCACTGTCGGCCGTGCGTTGTTGTACCAGGTTGTGCCAAAAGGTCTGTCGTACGACGTCGTCAACCTGCCGATGAAGAAAAAGGCGATCTCCAAGCTGATCAACCAGTGCTACCGCGTGGTTGGTTTGAAAGAGACCGTTATCTTCGCTGACCAGTTGATGTACACAGGTTTCGCTTACTCGACTATCTCCGGCGTTTCCATCGGCGTTAACGACTTCGTTATTCCGGATGAAAAAGCTCGCATCATCAGTGCTGCTACTGACGAAGTGAAAGAGATCGAGAGCCAGTACGCCTCCGGCCTGGTAACCCAGGGCGAGAAGTACAACAAAGTGATCGACCTTTGGTCCAAGGCCAACGACGAAGTGTCCAAGGCGATGATGGCCAACCTCTCGAAAGAGAAAGTCATCGACCGTCATGGCGTCGAAGTCGATCAAGAGTCTTTCAACTCGATGTACATGATGGCCGACTCGGGCGCACGGGGTTCTGCTGCGCAGATCCGTCAGCTCGCCGGTATGCGTGGCCTGATGGCCAAGCCGGACGGTTCCATCATCGAAACGCCGATTACTGCGAACTTCCGTGAAGGTTTGAGCGTACTCCAGTACTTCATCTCCACTCACGGTGCTCGTAAGGGTCTTGCGGATACCGCGTTGAAAACCGCTAACTCCGGTTACCTGACTCGTCGTCTGGTAGACGTTGCACAAGATCTGGTTGTAACCGAGATCGATTGCGGCACCGAGCACGGCCTGCTGATGACTCCGCACATTGAAGGCGGTGACGTTGTAGAGCCACTGGGTGAGCGCGTATTGGGTCGTGTGATTGCCCGTGACGTGTTCAAGCCAGGTACCGAGGAAGTTATCGTTCCTGCCGGCACCCTGGTTGACGAAAAGTGGGTCGAGTTCATCGAACTCAACAGCATCGACGAAGTGATCGTTCGCTCGCCGATCAGCTGCGAAACCCGCTATGGCATTTGCGCCAAGTGCTACGGCCGTGACTTGGCTCGTGGTCACCAGGTAAACATCGGTGAAGCGGTCGGCGTTATCGCTGCCCAGTCCATCGGTGAGCCGGGTACCCAGCTGACCATGCGTACGTTCCACATCGGTGGTGCGGCAAGCCGGACCTCCGCAGCCGACAGTGTTCAGGTGAAGAATGGCGGTACCGTCCGCCTGCACAACCTCAAGCACGTTGAGCGAGTGGATGGCCACCTGGTTGCTGTGTCCCGTTCCGGTGAGCTGGCAATCGCTGATGACTACGGTCGTGAGCGCGAGCGTTACAAGCTGCCGTACGGTGCTGTGATTTCGGTTAAAGAAGGTGACAAGGTCGACGCTGGCGCAATCGTGGCCAAGTGGGATCCGCACACTCACCCAATCGTTACCGAAATGAAAGGTACCGTGACCTACGTGGGCATGGAAGAAGGCATCACGATCAAGCGTCAGACTGACGAATTGACCGGTATGACCAACATTGAAGTACTCGACGCCAAAGATCGTCCAGCTGCCGGTAAAGACATCCGTCCTGCCGTGAAGATGGTTGATGACAACGGCAAGGATCTGTTGCTGCCAGGCACTGACGTAATCGCTCAGTACTTCCTGCCAGCCAACGCCCTGGTCGGTGTAGCGGATGGTGCGAAGATCGCGATCGGTGATGTTATCGCGCGTATCCCGCAAGAAACTTCGAAGACCCGTGACATCACCGGTGGTCTGCCGCGTGTTGCCGACTTGTTCGAAGCTCGTCGTCCGAAAGAAGCGTCGATTCTGGCTGAAGTCAGCGGCACCATCGCGTTCGGTAAAGAGACCAAGGGCAAGCGCCGTCTGGTCATTACTCCGAACGACGGTAGCGATCCGTATGAAGAGCTGATTCCGAAGTGGCGTCACCTGAACGTGTTCGAAGGCGAACAGGTAAACCGCGGCGAAGTTATCTCCGACGGCCCGAGCGATCCACACGACATCCTGCGTCTGCTGGGTGTGAGTGCGTTGGCCAAGTACATCGTTAACGAGATCCAGGACGTTTACCGTCTGCAAGGCGTGAAGATCAACGACAAGCACATCGAGACCATTCTGCGTCAGATGCTGCGTAAAGTTGAAATCGCTGAATCCGGCGATTCCAGTTTCATCAAGGGCGACCAGATGGAACTGACTCACGTACTGGTAGAAAACGAGCGCCTGGCGAACGAAGAGAAATTTGTCTCCAAGTTCACTCGCGTGTTGCTGGGTATCACCAAGGCGTCGTTGTCCACTGAGTCGTTCATCTCGGCGGCCTCCTTCCAGGAGACCACTCGCGTACTGACCGAAGCAGCGGTAACCGGCAAGCGCGATTACCTGCGCGGCCTGAAAGAAAACGTGGTCGTGGGTCGTCTGATCCCGGCAGGTACCGGTTTGGCTTACCACAGCGAGCGTAAGCGTCGCCGTGATGCTGACAAGCCGCTGCGCGTAAGCGCCAGTGAAGTGGAAGCTGCACTGACCGAAGCGCTGAACTCAAGCGGTAACTGAGTTCTGCGATAGATGAGTCTGGGCCCTGGCACTCCCGTTCGTCGGATCGAGGCATTTTTGCCCCGGTTCGACGAGAGGGGAGGTCGGGGCCTTGCCTTGACTGGGGACAAGATCCTCTTTAGACTCTTGTACCCCTAAATTTGGCGGGAATTCGTTCCTGCCATTTTGCTTTTCTTGCAAGACAATAGCGTCGCAAGACAACAGTGGAGCTAGTAGATGGCAACTATCAACCAGCTGGTACGTCAGCCGCGTAAGCGTATCGTCGAGAAATCCGACGTACCTGCGCTGCAGAACTGCCCGCAACGTCGTGGCGTATGCACCCGTGTGTATACCACCACGCCGAAAAAACCTAACTCGGCACTGCGTAAAGTATGCCGTGTGCGTCTGACCAACGGTTTCGAGGTTTCCTCGTACATCGGTGGTGAAGGCCACAACCTGCAAGAGCACAGCGTGGTACTGATCCGCGGCGGTCGTGTAAAAGACTTGCCAGGTGTTCGTTATCACACCGTACGCGGTTCTTTGGATACTTCCGGCGTTAAAGGTCGTAACCAGGGTCGTTCGAAGTACGGTACCAAGAAGCCTAAGTAGTAGCGGCTTTTTGTAAACCTGAATCATCTTATTTTCTGAGTCGATAAGAGTAAGGTCGGAGGCGTCCCGAAAGGGCACCGATTCCGAGCGAACCTGAAGACCGTTTGAGGGCTTATCCATGCCAAGAAGACGCGTAGCAGCCAAGCGCGAAGTGCTTGACGATCCAAAATACGGAAGCCAAATCCTGGCCAAGTTCATGAACCACGTGATGGAAAGCGGCAAGAAAGCCGTTGCCGAGCGTATCGTTTATGGCGCGCTGGAAAAGGTTAAAGAACGCAAGAACAGCGACCCCCTGGAAATCTTCGAGAAAGCTCTCGACGCCATCGCTCCGCTGGTCGAAGTGAAGTCGCGCCGTGTAGGCGGTGCTACTTACCAGGTTCCGGTTGAAGTTCGCCCGTCCCGTCGTAACGCTCTGGCAATGCGCTGGTTGGTAGACTTCGCCCGTAAGCGCGGCGAGAAGTCTATGGCTCTGCGTTTGGCCGGCGAACTGTTGGACGCTGCTGAAGGTAAAGGTGCTGCTGTTAAGAAGCGTGAAGACGTGCACCGTATGGCTGAAGCCAACAAAGCTTTCTCGCACTACCGCTTCTAATTTTAGCTTCACTAATTTTGCGAGGGCTTTATGGCTCGTACTACTCCGATTAGCCGCTACCGTAACATCGGTATCGTCGCTCACGTGGATGCTGGTAAAACCACCACCACCGAGCGCGTACTGTTTTACACCGGCAAAAGTCACAAAATGGGCGAGGTGCATGACGGCGCCGCGACCACAGACTGGATGGTTCAGGAGCAGGAGCGTGGTATTACCATTACTTCTGCTGCTATTACCGCCTTCTGGAAGGGTTCCGAGAAGCAGTACAAAGACGAGCATCGCTTCAACGTAATCGATACCCCGGGCCACGTAGACTTCACCATTGAAGTTGAACGTTCCCTGCGCGTACTCGACGGCGCTGTCGTTGTGTTCTGCGGCACCTCGGGTGTTGAGCCTCAGTCGGAAACCGTATGGCGTCAAGCCAACAAGTACGGTGTTCCACGTCTTGTTTATGTAAACAAGATGGACCGTGCTGGCGCCAACTTCCTGCGCGTGATCGGTCAGATCAAGCAGCGTCTGGGTCACACTCCGGTGCCTATCCAGTTGGCTATCGGTTCCGAAGACAACTTCCAGGGTCAGATCGATCTGATCAACATGGAAGCTGTTTACTGGAACGATTCCGACAAAGGTATGGTTCCTGTTCGCAAGCCTATCCCTGAAGAGCTTCAGGAGCTGGCTGACGAGTGGCGCAACAACATGGTGGAGGCTGCAGCCGAAGCCAGCGAAGAGCTGATGAACAAGTACCTCGAAGGTGAAGAGCTCACCAACGTGGAAATCAAGGCCGCTCTGCGTCAGCGTACTATCGCTGGTGAGATCGTCTTGGCTGTTTGCGGTTCCTCGTTCAAGAACAAGGGTGTTCCCCTGGTTCTCGACGCCGTTATCGACTACCTGCCTGCTCCAACTGACATTCCTGCTATCAAGGGTTCCAACCCTGATAACGAGGAAGAAGAAATGGAGCGTCACGCCGATGACAACGAGCCGTTCTCGGCTCTGGCGTTCAAGATTGCTACCGACCCATTCGTGGGTACTTTGACCTTCGTCCGCGTTTACTCGGGCGTGTTGGCCTCCGGCGACGGTGTGATCAACTCGGTTAAAGGCAAGAAAGAGCGCGTGGGTCGTATGGTGCAAATGCACGCAAACGCCCGTGAAGAGATCAAGGAAGTACGCGCTGGTGACATCGCGGCCCTGATCGGCATGAAGGACGTCACCACTGGTGAAACTTTGTGCGACGCTGCCAAGCCAATCATCCTGGTTCGCATGGACTTCCCGGAGCCGGTTATTTCGGTTGCCGTAGAGCCTAAGACCAAGGATGACCAGGAAAAAATGGGTATCGCTCTGGGCAAGCTTGCTCAGGAAGATCCATCTTTCCGTGTCAAGACTGATGAAGAGACTGGTCAAACGATCATCTCCGGCATGGGCGAGCTGCACCTGGACATCCTGGTTGACCGGATGCGCCGTGAGTTCAACGTCGAAGCCAACATCGGTAAGCCTCAGGTTTCCTATCGTGAGCGCATCACGAAGAACTGTGAAATCGAAGGCAAGTTCGTTCGTCAGTCCGGCGGTCGTGGTCAGTTCGGTCACTGCTGGATCCGTTTTGCTCCTGCTGACGAAGGTCAGGAAGGTCTGCAATTCGTGAACGAAGTAGTAGGTGGTGTTGTTCCTAAGGAATACATCCCTGCTATCCAGAAGGGTATCGAAGAGCAGATGAAGAACGGTGTTGTTGCCGGCTATCCGCTGATCGGCCTGAAAGCAACCGTTTTTGACGGTTCTTACCACGACGTCGACTCCAACGAGATGGCGTTTAAGGTGGCTGCTTCCATGGCAACCAAGCAACTGGCCCAGAAGGGCGGTGGTGAGTTGCTTGAGCCAATCATGGCGGTAGAAGTTGTTACACCTGAAGACTATATGGGTGATGTCATGGGCGACCTTAACCGTCGTCGCGGCATGATCTTGGGTATGGAAGACACGGTTTCCGGCAAAGTGATTCGCGCCGAGGTTCCGCTGGGCGAGATGTTCGGTTATGCGACCGACGTTCGTTCCATGTCCCAGGGTCGCGCAAGCTACTCTATGGAATTCAAAAAATACAACACAGCTCCGGCGCACATCGCTGAAACTGTATCCAAAAAACAAGGCTGATTCAGTCCTTTAGGCAAGGAGTTAATTGTCGTGGCTAAAGAAAAATTTGATCGTTCCCTACCGCACGTCAACGTTGGCACCATCGGTCACGTTGACCACGGTAAAACCACTCTGACTGCTGCTCTGACTCGCGTTTGCTCCGAAGTATTCGGTTCCGCAATCGTTGATTTCGATAAAATCGACAGCGCGCCAGAAGAGAAAGCTCGTGGTATCACCATCAACACCGCGCACGTTGAATACAACTCGCTGATCCGTCACTACGCTCACGTTGACTGCCCAGGTCACGCTGACTATGTGAAGAACATGATCACCGGTGCTGCCCAAATGGACGGCGCAATCCTGGTTTGCTCGGCCGCTGATGGTCCGATGCCACAAACCCGTGAGCACATCCTGCTGTCCCGTCAGGTAGGCGTTCCGTACATCGTGGTTTACCTGAACAAGGCTGACCTGGTAGACGACGCTGAGCTGCTGGAACTGGTTGAGATGGAAGTGCGCGATCTGCTGAGCACTTACGACTTCCCAGGTGACGACACTCCGATCATCATCGGTTCTGCTCGTATGGCTCTGGAAGGCAAAGACGACAACGAAATGGGCACCACGTCCGTTCGTAAACTGGTTGAGACTCTGGACAGCTACATCCCAGATCCAGTCCGTGTTATCGACAAGCCGTTCCTGATGCCAATCGAAGACGTATTCTCGATCTCCGGTCGCGGTACTGTTGTAACTGGTCGTATCGAGCGCGGTATCGTCAAGGTTCAAGATCCACTGGAAATCGTTGGTCTGCGTGACACTACCGTCACCACCTGCACCGGTGTTGAAATGTTCCGTAAACTGCTCGACGAAGGTCGTGCTGGCGAGAACTGCGGCGTTCTGCTGCGTGGTACCAAGCGTGACGACGTTGAGCGTGGCCAGGTTCTGGTCAAGCCAGGTTCGGTTAAGCCGCACACCAAGTTCGAAGCTGAAGTGTACGTACTGAGCAAAGAAGAAGGCGGTCGTCACACTCCGTTCTTCAAAGGCTACCGTCCACAGTTCTACTTCCGTACTACTGACGTGACTGGTAACTGCGAACTGCCGGAAGGCGTAGAAATGGTAATGCCAGGCGACAACATCAAAATGGTTGTCACCCTGATCAAAACCATCGCTATGGAAGACGGTCTGCGTTTCGCAATCCGTGAAGGCGGCCGTACCGTTGGTGCTGGCGTTGTAGCTAAAATCATCGAGTAATCTCTCTTTTGAGTGAGCTTTGATGTTTTGAGAAAGCCCCCGCTTAGCGGGGGCTTTTTTATTGGGTTGACACCTATCTAGGGCGTCTATAGAATTGCGCCTCCTTTTAACGGGCGTATTGCGCCCGGTGGGAATAGCAGCCGGAGTCTGAAATCCAATGCAAAATCAGCAAATCCGTATCAGGTTGAAGGCTTTTGACCATCGCCTGATCGACCAATCCACCCAGGAAATCGTGGAAACCGCGAAACGTACTGGTGCTCAAGTGCGTGGTCCAATTCCACTGCCTACCCGTAAAGAGCGGTTCACCGTTCTGGTCTCCCCGCACGTCAACAAAGACGCGCGTGACCAGTACGAGATCCGTACTCATAAGCGCGTACTGGACATCGTCCAGCCAACGGATAAAACCGTTGATGCACTTATGAAGCTCGATCTGGCGGCCGGTGTGGAAGTACAGATCAGCCTCGGCTAAGACTTGGGTCTTAGTCGTGTAACGCTCTGAAATGGGCGGCCATAGCGGGTGAAAGCCCCGTACACTCATGAGGTTTACAACATGACTATTGGTGTAGTCGGTCGTAAATGCGGTATGACCCGTATTTTCACCGAAGAAGGTGTCTCCATTCCGGTCACGGTCATTGAGATCGAGCCGAATCGCGTCACCCAGTTCAAAACTGAAGAAACCGATGGCTATCGTGCAGTGCAAGTCACTGTCGGCGAGCGTCGTGCTTCGCGCGTGACTGCTGCTCAAGCAGGTCACTTCGCTAAAGCAAACGTTGCAGCTGGTCGTACTGTCATGGAGTTCCGTCTTGAAGACGGCGACTACCAGGCTGGCGATCTGATCAACGCTGAAATCTTCGCCGCTGGTCAACTGGTCGATGTGACCGGTCAGTCCAAAGGTAAAGGCTTCCAGGGTACGATCAAGCGTTGGAATTTCCGTGGTCAAGACAACACTCACGGTAACTCCGTTTCCCACCGCGTCCCGGGCTCTATTGGCCAGTGCCAGACTCCTGGTCGTGTATTCAAGGGCAAAAAAATGTCCGGTCATATGGGCGCTGAGCGCGTGACCGTGCAGTCCCTCGAAGTAGTGCGCGTCGACGCTGAACGCAATCTGTTGTTGGTCAAGGGTGCTGTTCCTGGCGCTACTGGCGGCAACCTGGTTGTACGTCCAGCGGCCAAGGCTCGCGGTTAAGGGGAAGCTGACATGCAATTAAATGTAAATGACGCTCAAGCGATCGAAGTTTCCGAACTGACATTTGGCGGCGAATTCAACGAGACGCTCGTTCACCAAGCAGTCGTGGCCTACATGGCCGGCGGCCGTCAAGGTAGCAAGCAGCAAAAGACCCGTTCCGACGTACGTGGTGGCGGTAAGCGCCCTTGGCGTCAGAAAGGCACTGGCCGTGCTCGTGCCGGTACTATCCGTAGCCCAATCTGGCGTGGCGGCGGTACCACTTTCGCAGCTCGTCCACAGGATCACTCTCAGAAGCTCAACAAGAAGATGTACCGCGCAGCACTGCGCTCCATCCTTGCTGAACTCGTGCGTACTGATCGTCTGGTCGTGGTTCAGGACTTCGCTGTTGAAAGTCCAAAAACCAAAGATCTGCTGGGCAAACTGAACAACATGAGCCTGACCGACGTTTTGATCGTGTCCGAAGCTGTTGATCAGAACCTGTACCTGGCTGCTCGCAACCTGCCACACGTTGATGTACGTGACGTGCAAGGTTCCGATCCAGTTAGTCTGATCGCATACGACAAGGTGTTGATCACCGTGTCGGCCGTGAAGAAATTCGAGGAGCTGCTGGGATGAACCAGGAACGCGTATTTAAAGTTCTGCTTGGCCCGCACGTTTCCGAAAAGGCTACGGTTCTGGCTGACAAGAAAGGCCAGTTCGTTTTCAAGGTTGCAACTGACGCAACCAAGCTGGAAATCAAGAAGGCCGTCGAAAGCCTGTTCAGCGTGAAAGTAGAGCGTGTTACTACCCTGAACGTTCTGGGTAAGAGCAAGCGCACTGCTCGCGGTCTGGGCAAGCGTAATGACTGGAAGAAGGCAGTTATCTCCCTTCAGCCAGGCCAAGATCTCGATTTCAGCAGCAGTGCTGAGTAAGGAAGGGGTGCATCATGGCAATCGTTAAATGCAAACCGACTTCCCCTGGCCGCCGTTTTGTGGTCAAGGTGGTCAACCAGGAGCTGCATAAAGGCGCTCCTCACGCACCGCTGCTCGAGAAGAAATCGAAGTCTGGTGGTCGTAACAACAATGGTCGTATTACCACTCGTCACATTGGTGGTGGCCATAAGCAGCATTATCGTCTGGTCGACTTCCGTCGCAACGACAAAGATGGCATCGCTGCCACTGTCGAGCGTATCGAATACGATCCAAACCGTACTGCTCACATCGCTCTGCTGCTGTACGCAGATGGCGAGCGTCGCTACATCATCGCCCCTAAAGGCGTGAGTGCTGGCGACCAGCTGATCGCAGGTGCTCTGGCACCGATCAAGCCGGGCAACGCTCTGCAACTGCGTAACATTCCAGTTGGTAGCACCGTACACGGCATCGAATTGAAGCCAGGTAAAGGCGCGCAAATCGCTCGTTCCGCTGGTGCTTCGGCTCAGCTGATCGCTCGTGAAGGTGTCTACGTGACCCTGCGTCTGCGTTCTGGTGAGATGCGTAAAGTACTGGCTGAATGCCGTGCGACCCTGGGCGAAGTCTCGAACTCCGAGCACAGCCTGCGTTCGTTGGGTAAAGCTGGTGCCAAACGCTGGCGTGGCGTTCGCCCAACCGTTCGTGGTGTTGCCATGAACCCGGTTGACCACCCACACGGTGGTGGTGAAGGTCGTACCTCTGGTGGTCGTCATCCGGTATCGCCATGGGGCTTCCCGACTAAGGGCGCGAAGACTCGTGGTAATAAGCGTACCGACAAAATGATCGTCCGTCGTCGCAAGTAAATAGAGGGATACGACAGTGCCACGTTCTCTGAAAAAAGGTCCTTTTATTGATCTTCACCTACTGAAGAAGATCGAAGTGGCGGCGGAAAAGAACGATCGCAAACCAGTTAAGACCTGGTCGCGTCGTTCGATGATCCTGCCACAAATGGTCGGTCTGACCATCGCAGTACACAACGGTCGTCAACACGTCCCAGTTCTCGTTAACGAAGACATGGTCGGCCACAAACTGGGCGAGTTTGCCGGTACCCGCACTTATCGTGGGCACGTGGCAGACAAGAAAGCCAAGCGTTAAGGGGTTAGGAAATGGAAGTAGCCGCTAAGTTGTCGGGCGCTCGAATCTCCGCCCAGAAAGCCCGCTTGGTCGCCGACCAGATCCGCGGGAAGAAGGTGGGCGAAGCGCTCAACCTGTTGGCTTTCAGCAGTAAGAAAGCCGCCGAGATCATGAAGAAAGTGCTGGAGTCGGCCGTAGCCAACGCCGAGCATAACGAAGGCGCAGACGTTGATGACCTGAAGGTCAGCACCGTTTTCGTCAACGAAGGGCGTTCGCTGAAGCGCATCATGCCACGTGCCAAAGGCCGTGCTGATCGCATCGTCAAGCGGTCTTGCCATATCACTGTCAAGGTTGCTGACAAGTAACGGAGTCGAAGAGATGGGTCAGAAAGTACATCCCATTGGCATTCGCCTGGGAATCGTCAAGGAGCACACCTCCGTCTGGTACGCAGACGGTCGGACTTATGCGGACTACTTGTTCGCTGATCTGAAGGTGCGTGAGTATCTCCAAGACAAACTAAAAAGCGCGTCCGTAAGCCGTATCGATATCCATCGTCCGGCCCAAACTGCACGTATCACCATCCACACCGCTCGTCCAGGTATCGTTATCGGGAAGAAAGGTGAAGATGTTGAGAAACTGCGTCAGGACCTGACCAAGCAAATGGGTGTGCCTGTGCACATCAATATCGAAGAGATCCGCAAGCCGGAGCTCGACGGTATGCTGGTTGCGCAGAGCGTAGCTCAGCAGCTGGAGCGTCGCGTAATGTTCCGTCGCGCTATGAAGCGCGCCGTACAGAACGCCATGCGCATTGGTGCCAAAGGCATCAAAATCCAAGTGAGCGGTCGTCTCGGCGGTGCTGAAATCGCACGTACTGAATGGTATCGCGAAGGTCGTGTGCCACTGCACACCCTGCGTGCCGACATCGACTATGCCAACTACGAAGCTCACACCACTTACGGTGTGATCGGTGTAAAGGTTTGGATCTTCAAAGGCGAAGTAATTGGTGGTCGCCAAGAAGAACTGAAACCACAAGCACCAGCGCCTCGTAAAAAAGCTGCTAAGTAAGGGGTACGCCAAATGTTGCAACCTAAGCGTACGAAGTTCCGCAAGCAGATGACAGGCCACAACCGTGGTCTGGCTCAGCGCGGTAGCAAAGTCAGCTTCGGCGAGTTCGCGCTGAAGTCTGTAGCTCGTGGTCGTCTCACCGCTCGTCAGATCGAGTCAGCGCGTCGTGCTCTGACCCGTCACGTAAAACGTGGCGGCAAGATCTGGATCCGTGTATTCCCGGACAAGCCGATCTCCAAAAAACCTCTCGAGGTTCGGATGGGTAAAGGTAAGGGTAACGTGGAATACTGGGTAGCCCAGATTCAGCCAGGCAAAGTCCTGTATGAAATCGAGGGTGTTTCTGAAGAGCTGGCGCGTGAGGCTTTCGCCCTGGCTGCTGCAAAGCTGCCGCTCGCCACCTCCTTTGTTAAACGGACGGTGATGTGATGAAAGCGAATGAACTTCGTGAAAAATCCGCACAGCAGCTGAACGAGCAACTGCTCGGCCTGCTGCGCGACCAGTTCAATCTGCGTATGCAGAAAGCAACTGGCCAGTTGGGGCAGTCTCATCTGCTCTCGCAAGTTAAGCGTGACATCGCTCGCGTGAAGACTGTGCTCAACCAGCAGGCAGGTAAGTGATCATGGCTGAAGCCGAAAAGACTGTCCGTACGCTGACTGGCCGTGTTGTCAGCGACAAGATGGACAAAACCATCACCGTTTTGATCGAGCGTCGCGTTAAGCACCCGATCTACGGTAAATATGTTAAGCGTTCGACTAAGCTGCACGCGCACGACGAAACCAATCAGTGCCACATCGGCGACAAAGTCACTATTCGTGAAACTCGTCCGATGGCCAAGACCAAGTCTTGGGCGCTGGTTGATGTTCTCGAACGCGCTGTGGAAGTCTAAGGACTAGGGGTCGGAGAAATTATATGATTCAGACTCAATCCATGCTCGATGTGGCCGATAACAGCGGCGCTCGCCGTGTTATGTGCATCAAGGTGCTGGGTGGCTCCCATCGTCGTTACGCTGGTATCGGTGACATCATCAAAGTTACCGTGAAGGAAGCAATTCCTCGCGGTAAGGTGAAAAAAGGCCAAGTGATGACTGCTGTTGTAGTCCGCACTCGTCACGGCGTACGTCGTGCTGATGGCTCCATTATCCGCTTTGATGGCAACGCTGCTGTTCTTCTGAACAACAAGCAAGAGCCGATCGGCACCCGTATCTTTGGGCCAGTGACCCGTGAACTTCGTACTGAGAAGTTCATGAAGATCGTCTCGCTCGCCCCAGAAGTGCTGTAAGGAGATCCGACATGCAAAAGATTCGTCGTGACGACGAGATCATCGTGATCGCCGGCAAAGACAAAGGTAAGCGCGGTAAGGTGCTTAAGGTTCTCGCTAATAACCGTCTGGTTATCGGTGGTCTGAACCTGGTCAAGCGTCATACCAAGCCTAACCCGATGTCGGGCGTGCAGGGCGGTATCGTCGAGAAAGAAGCTCCGCTGGATGCTTCTAACGTCGCCATCTTCAACGGCGAAACCAACAAGGCTGACCGCGTTGGTTTCAAAGTAGAAGACGGTAAGAAAATTCGTGTCTTCAAGTCGACCCAAAAAGCGGTTGATGCTTGAACACTGCTAGGTAGATTAGACCATGGCACGACTACAAGAGATTTACCGGAAGGAAATCGCCCCTAAGCTTAAGGAAGAACTTAAGCTCGGGAACGTGATGGAAGTTCCGCGCGTCACCAAAATCACCCTGAACATGGGTCTGGGCGAAGCGATCGGCGACAAAAAAGTCATCGAGCACGCTGTTGCCGACCTGGAAAAGATCACCGGTCAAAAAGTCGTTGTGACTTACGCTCGGAAATCCATCGCTGGCTTTAAAGTCCGTGAAGGTTGGCCGATCGGCGTCAAAGTGACTCTGCGCCGTGAGCGTATGTACGAATTCCTGGATCGTCTGCTGTCGATCTCCCTGCCTCGGGTTCGCGACTTCCGCGGCCTGAATGCCAAGTCCTTCGATGGTCGTGGTAACTACAGCATGGGCGTGAAAGAGCAGATCATCTTCCCGGAAATCGACTACGACAAGATCGATGCTCTCCGCGGTCTGGACATCACCCTGACCACCACTGCCAAGAACGATGATGAAGGTCGCGCCCTGTTGCGTGCTTTCAAATTCCCGTTCCGCAACTGATTGGAGTAGGACCATGGCCAAGATGAGCATGAAAAACCGCGAGCTGAAGCGTCAGCTCACGGTTGCCAAGTACGCCAAGAAGCGTGCAGCACTGAAAGCAATCATCGTTGATCTGAACGCAAGTCCAGAAGCGCGCTGGGAAGCTACAGTTGCTCTGCAGAAGCAGCCACGTGACGCAAGCGCTTCGCGCATGCGTAACCGCTGCCGCCTGACCGGTCGTCCACACGGCGTTTACCGCAAGTTCGGCCTCGGCCGTAACAAACTGCGTGAAGCGGCAATGCGTGGTGACGTACCAGGTCTGGTTAAAGCCAGCTGGTAAGTACTTTCAACGTCCAGGTGGTCGGAATCGCAAGATACTGACCACCGGTGACCTTGAATCTGGATCAAGCCCCTTTTGGGGCTTGTTTCATTTCTGGAGTATGTCTAAAATACGCGGCTCGCCTGAGCCCGTGTTTTTTGTGCTCGGAGATTCTCGGCGACATATGTAGCCGCAAGGCTAATTTTTTTGTATTAGGAGCGTCTAGCCCATGAGTATGCAGGACCCGTTAGCGGACATGCTAACTCGTATCCGTAATGCCCAGATGGCTGAAAAGTCCGTCGTAAGCATGCCATCTTCCAAGTTGAAGGTAGCTGTTGCCAAAGTCCTGAAAGACGAAGGCTACATTGCGGGTTATCAGATCAGCAGCGAAATCAAACCACTGCTGTCCATCGAGCTGAAGTACTTCGAAGGCCGTTCGGTCATCGAGGAAGTGAAGCGCGTTAGCCGTCCAGGCCTGCGTCAGTACAAGTCCGCTGAGGATCTGCCGAAAGTTCGTGGCGGTCTGGGCGTGTCTATCGTCTCCACCAACAAAGGTGTGATGACGGATCGTGCTGCGCGCGCTGCCGGTGTCGGCGGCGAAGTTCTTTGCACTGTGTTCTAAGGGGGGATAAGCATGTCTCGCGTCGCTAAGAACCCCGTTAAGCTGCCAGCCGGTGTCGAAGTCAAATTCGCAGGCCAACAGCTTTCGGTGAAGGGTGCCAAGGGTACTCTTGAACTGAACATCCATTCGTCCGTTGAGATCGTTGAAGAAGCTGGTGAGCTGCGTTTCGCTGCTCGCAATGGCGATCAACAAACTCGCGCAATGGCCGGTACCACGCGTGCGTTGGTAAACAACATGGTCCAAGGCGTAAGCCAAGGCTTCGAGCGCAAGCTCCAGCTGGTCGGTGTTGGTTACAAAGCGCAAGCAAAAGGCACGGTTTTGAACCTTGCCCTTGGCTTCTCGCACCCAGTGGATTACGAACTGCCAGCGGGCATCACTGCTGAGACTCCTAGCCAGACCGATATCCTGATCAAGGGCATCGATAAGCAGCTGGTAGGTCAAGTGGCCGCTGAGATCCGCGACTTCCGTCCACCAGAGCCGTACAAAGGCAAAGGTGTGCGCTACGCGGACGAAGTCGTCCGTCGTAAAGAAGCCAAGAAGAAGTAGGGCATAGCAAATGACCGACAAAAAAGTTACTCGACTGCGTCGCGCTCGCAAAGCACGCCTGAAAATGCACGAACTCGAAGTCGTGCGTCTCTGCGTGTTCCGCTCGTCGCAGCACATCTACGCCCAGGTCATCTCGGCCGACGGCAACAAAGTCCTGGCAAGCGCCTCGACTTTGGATAAAGAACTGCGTGATGGTGCCACTGGCAACATCGACGCGGCCACAAAGGTTGGCCAGCTGGTCGCTACGCGTGCTAAGGCCGCTGGCGTCTCGCAAGTGGCTTTCGACCGCTCTGGCTTCAAGTACCACGGCCGCGTGAAAGCGCTGGCTGATGCTGCTCGTGAAGCTGGGCTGGAGTTCTAAGTTATGTCAAATAACGACCAAAAGCGCGACGAAGGCTACATTGAGAAGCTGGTTCAAGTTAACCGCGTAGCCAAAACCGTTAAAGGCGGCCGTATCTTCACTTTCACCGCGTTGACCGTGGTGGGTGATGGTAAAGGGCGTGTTGGCTTCGGCCGTGGCAAGTCACGTGAAGTGCCTGCCGCGATCCAGAAGGCAATGGAAGCTGCTCGTCGCAACATGATCCAAGTTGATCTGAACGGCACCACTCTGCAGTACGCAATGAAGTCCGCTCACGGCGCTTCGAAGGTGTACATGCAGCCTGCTTCTGAAGGTACCGGTATCATCGCTGGCGGCGCTATGCGTGCTGTCCTCGAAGTTGCTGGCGTTCAGAACGTTCTGGCCAAGTGCTACGGCTCGACTAACCCGGTAAACGTGGTTCACGCCACTTTCAAGGGTCTGAAGGCTATGCAATCTCCTGAGTCCATCGCTGCCAAGCGTGGTCTGACTGTCAAGGAGATCTTCTGATCATGGCTACCGTTAAAGTAACGCTGATCAAAAGCATGACCGGCCGCATCCCTAACCACAAATTGTGCGTTAAAGGTTTGGGTCTGCGTCGCATCGGTCACACTGTAGAAGTCCAGGATACTCCCGAGAATCGCGGGATGATCAACAAGGCTTACTACATGCTGCGTGTAGAGGGTTAATCGATGAAACTCAATGATCTGAGTCCAGCGCCGGGTTCCCGTCGCGAAAAGCATCGTCCGGGCCGTGGTATCGGTAGTGGTTTGGGTAAGACCGGTGGCCGTGGCCACAAGGGTCAAACCTCCCGCTCCGGTGGCACCATTGCTCCAGGCTTTGAAGGCGGTCAACAGCCGCTGCATCGTCGCCTGCCTAAGTTCGGTTTCGTATCCCTGAAAGCCATGGACCGCGCAGAAGTGCGTCTGTCCGAGCTGGCTAAAGTGGAAGGCGACATCGTTACTGTGCAGACCCTGAAAGATGCCAACGTGATCAACGTCAACGTACAGCGTGTGAAAATCATGCTGTCCGGTGAAGTGACTCGCGCTGTCACTATCGGCAAGGGAATCGGCGCCACCAAAGGTGCGCGTTCGGCTATCGAAGCAGCTGGCGGCAAGTTCGAGGAATAAATGGCTAAGCAAGGTGCTCTCTCAGCGCTCGGCAAAGGCGGTATGTCTGAACTTTGGGCTCGTCTGCGTTTTCTGTTCCTGGCGATTATCGTCTACCGAATAGGCGCACACATCCCGGTTCCAGGTATCAACCCGGACCGACTCGCAGACCTGTTTCGACAGAATGAGGGGACCATTCTTAGCTTGTTCAACATGTTTTCCGGCGGCGCGCTGGAGCGGATGAGCATCTTTGCACTGGGGATCATGCCGTACATTTCGGCATCGATCATCATGCAACTGATGACAGCCGTCAGCCCGCAGCTGGAGCAGTTGAAGAAGGAAGGTGAAGCTGGCCGTCGCAAGATTAGCCAGTACACCCGCTACGGCACTGTCGTCCTCGCCCTGGTTCAAGCTATCGGCATGTCCGTTGGCCTGGCAGGGCAGGGCGTTGCGTTCACTGGTGACTTTGGCTTCCATTTCGTCGCAGTATCCACGTTTGTGGCTGGTGCGATGTTCATGATGTGGCTGGGTGAGCAGATTACTGAGCGTGGTGTTGGCAACGGTATCTCGATGTTGATTTTCGCAGGTATCGTCGCCGGTCTTCCGAGAGCAATCGGGCAGTCTTTCGAGTCTGCGCGTCAGGGTGATATCAATATCTTCGCCTTGGTTGCCATCGGTTTGCTGGCAGTAGCGATTATCGGTTTTGTGGTGTTCATTGAGCGTGGCCAGCGTCGTATTGCTGTTCACTACGCCAAGCGTCAGCAGGGCCGTAAGGTCTTTGCTGCGCAGACCAGCCACTTGCCGCTGAAAGTGAATATGGCCGGTGTTATTCCGGCAATTTTCGCGAGCAGCATCTTGCTGTTTCCGGCTTCGTTGGGTACCTGGTTTGGTCAGTCCGAAAATATGGGCTGGTTGCAGGACCTCTCTCAGTCGATCGCTCCTGGTCAGCCGTTGAATATTCTGCTGTTTAGTGCAGGGATTATTTTCTTCTGCTTCTTCTATACGGCGTTGATGTTCAATCCGAAAGACGTAGCGGAAAACCTGAAGAAGTCCGGTGCCTTTATTCCGGGCATCCGTCCAGGTGAGCAGTCGGCACGCTATATTGATGGCGTTCTGACCCGTTTGACCCTGTTCGGTGCTCTATATATGACGGCCGTGTGCTTGTTGCCCCAGTTCCTGGTGGTTGCAGCAAACGTTCCGTTCTACCTTGGCGGGACCTCGTTGCTGATCGTGGTCGTGGTTGTGATGGACTTCATGTCCCAAGTACAATCGCACCTCGTTTCGCACCAGTACGAATCCCTGATGAAGAAAGCCAACCTGAAGGGCTACGGCAGCGGCATGTTGCGCTGAGTACCCCATAAGGTTCGAGGAGTTGGTGATGAAAGTTCGTGCATCGGTGAAAAAGCTGTGCCGTAACTGCAAGATTATTCGCCGCGAAGGTGTTGTTCGAGTAATTTGCAGCGCGGAACCGCGTCACAAACAGCGCCAAGGCTGAGTGTGATCCGCTTGAAGCCCGGCAGCTAGTGCGCTGCCGGGTTGATTATTTGTTATTACAGCGATATTATCTCGCGCCCTATTTCTTGGCTTCCGGGGCGTAGGTAGCTGTCAATTGGAGTCCCACTGAATGGCCCGTATTGCAGGCGTTAACATTCCAGATAACAAGCACACTGTTATCTCGCTGACCTACATCTATGGTGTTGGTCGCACTACTGCGCAGAAAATTTGCGCAGTTGCTGGGGTAAACCCAGCCGCTAAGATCAAGGATCTGAGCGACGAGCAGATTGAACAGCTGCGTGGCGAAGTGGCGAAGTTCACCACTGAAGGTGACCTGCGTCGCGAAATCAACATGAAAATCAAGCGTTTGATGGACCTCGGTTGCTATCGCGGTCTGCGTCATCGTCGTGGTCTTCCAGTACGCGGTCAGCGTACCAAGACTAACGCGCGTACCCGTAAAGGTCCGCGTAAGCCGATCCGCAAGTAATCGCCCCAGCGAATCGACAGGAAAATTATCATGGCAAAACCTGCTGCTCGTCCTCGTAAAAAAGTTAAAAAGACAGTGGTTGATGGCATCGCCCACATCCATGCATCTTTTAACAACACAATCGTGACCATCACCGACCGTCAAGGTAACGCGCTTTCTTGGGCTACCTCCGGTGGTTCGGGTTTCCGCGGTTCCCGCAAGTCCACCCCGTTTGCTGCTCAAGTAGCTGCTGAACGTGCTGGTCAAGCTGCGCTGGAATACGGCCTGAAAAACCTCGACGTTAACGTCAAGGGTCCAGGTCCAGGTCGTGAGTCTGCTGTCCGTGCTTTGAACGGCTGTGGCTATAAGATCGCCAGCATCACCGACGTGACGCCAATCCCGCACAACGGGTGCCGTCCGCCGAAGAAGCGCCGCGTGTAATCCAGGAGATTGTAAAGAATGGCTCGTTACATTGGTCCAAAATGCAAACTCGCTCGTCGCGAAGGCACCGATCTCTTCCTGAAGAGCGGCGTGCGCGCGATCGAATCGAAGTGCAACATTGAAGCAGCACCTGGTATCCACGGCCAACGCCGCGGTCGCCAGTCCGACTACGGCACCCAACTGCGTGAAAAGCAGAAGGTCCGTCGTATCTACGGCGTTCTCGAGCGTCAGTTCAGCGGCTACTACAAAGAAGCTGCTGGCAAGAAAGGTGCAACCGGTGAAAACCTGCTGCAACTGCTCGAATGCCGTCTGGACAACGTTGTATACCGTATGGGCTTTGGTTCGACTCGTGCCGAATCCCGTCAGCTGGTATCGCACAAGTCGATCAGCGTTAACGGTCAGACCGTAAACGTTCCGTCCTACCAGGTTCGTGCTGGTGACGTGGTCGCAGTTCGCGAGAAAGCAAAAAACCAACTTCGCATTGTCCAAGCTCTCGATCTGTGTGCCCAACGTGGCCGCGTAGAATGGGTAGAAGTAGACACTGAGAAGAAGTCGGGCGTTTTCAAGAACGTTCCTGCTCGCAGTGATCTGTCCGCCGACATCAACGAAAGCCTGATTGTCGAGCTCTACTCCAAGTAAGGGCTAGAAAATAGGTGCATCCATGCAGATTTCGGTAAATGAGTTCCTGACACCCCGCCACATTGATGTGCAGGTTGTCAGTCCAACCCGCGCCAAAATTACTCTCGAGCCTCTCGAGCGTGGTTTTGGCCACACCCTGGGCAACGCGCTGCGCCGCATCCTGTTGTCCTCAATGCCCGGCTGTGCAGTAGTCGAGGCCGAGATTGACGGTGTGCTCCACGAGTACAGCGCCATCGAAGGTGTACAGGAAGACGTAATTGAAATCCTGTTGAACCTTAAAGGTCTGGCTATCAAGCTGCACGGCCGTGACGAAGTTACGCTGACCTTGTCGAAGAAGGGTTCGGGGGTGGTTACCGCTGCCGATATTCAGCTGGATCATGATGTCGAGATCGTTAACCCCGATCACGTAATCGCTAACCTGGCGTCTAACGGCGCCCTGAACATGAAGCTCACTGTAGCTCGTGGTCGTGGTTATGAACCGGCCGACTCGCGTCAGAGCGATGAAGACGAAAGCCGCAGCATTGGTCGCTTGCAGCTTGACTCTTCGTTCAGCCCGGTTCGCCGTATCGCATACGTGGTGGAAAACGCCCGTGTCGAGCAGCGTACTAACCTGGACAAGCTGGTTATTGATCTGGAAACCAACGGTACCCTGGATCCTGAAGAGGCTATCCGCCGCGCTGCAACCATTCTGCAACAGCAGTTGGCTGCGTTCGTCGACCTCAAAGGTGACAGCGAACCAGTGGTAATCGAGCAAGAAGACGAGATCGATCCGATCCTGCTTCGCCCGGTTGACGATCTGGAACTGACTGTACGTTCGGCTAACTGCCTTAAGGCGGAAAACATTTACTACATCGGTGACCTGATCCAGCGCACCGAAGTAGAACTGTTGAAGACTCCGAACCTGGGCAAGAAATCCTTGACTGAAATCAAGGACGTTCTGGCCTCCCGCGGTCTGTCCCTCGGCATGCGCCTCGACAACTGGCCGCCTGCAAGTCTTAAGAAGGACGACAAGGCGACTGCCTGATCGTCGTAATCACCGAACGTGAGTTTGGTAAGGAATGAACCATGCGTCATCGTAAAAGTGGTCGTCACCTGAGCCGTACCAGCTCGCACCGCAAGGCCATGTTCCAAAACATGGCGGTGTCGCTGTTCGAGCACGAGCTGATCAAAACTACACTGCCGAAAGCTAAAGAACTGCGTCGCGTTGCTGAGCCGCTGATCACTTTGGCCAAGACAGACAGCCTGGCTAACCGCCGTCTGGCTTTCGACCGTACTCGTTCGAAAGCTATCGTTGGTAAGCTCTTCAACGACCTGGGCAAGCGTTACGCTACCCGTGAGGGTGGCTACCTGCGCATCCTCAAGTGCGGTTTCCGCGCTGGCGACAACGCGCCTATGGCGTACGTCGAGTTGGTTGATCGTGCTACTGCCGGCGAAGCTGTAAGCGCCGAGTAAGACGACAAGCTGCAACGAAGAACCGGGCCTAGTGCCCGGTTTTTTGTGCGCGTAACAAAAGCGCAATTTATACAAGCTTCCGTAGGCCGGGCGCTGCACTATAGCGAACGGAGTGCTGTTAGTTATTCTCTATCGACGCCTGCAATTTAATGAATTTGTACGCGTGGTGTTGATGATTAATACTCCCTCCAAGCCGATTAGCCGGCAGTTCCAAGTCCGACCTGAGGAAGATTGAGCATGAGCCAGAATAAAGTCCTTACCACCGCCAGCGGCGCTCCCGTTGCGGATAACCAGAACTCCCGTTCCGCGGGCCCTCGTGGTCCGTTGTTACTCGACGATTTCCACCTGATCGAGAAGCTCGCTCACTTCAACCGTGAAAACATTCCTGAGCGTCGCGTGCACGCCAAAGGATCGGGCGCCTACGGTACGTTCACAGTCACCCGTGACATCACCCAGTACACCAGCGCCAAGCTGTTCGAATCTGTTGGCAAGCAAACGCCGACATTCTTGCGATTCTCCACTGTAGGCGGTGAGCGCGGTTCTGCTGACACTGAACGTGATCCACGTGGCTTTGCCCTGAAGTTCTATACCGAAGAGGGTAACTGGGACATCGTTGGTAACAACACCCCGGTGTTCTTTATCCGTGACCCGCTGAAATTCCCTGACTTTATCCACACCCAGAAGCGTCTGCCCCAAAGCAACCTGAAAAGCGCGCAGATGATGTGGGATTTCTGGTCGCACTCCCCAGAGGCTTTGCACCAGGTCACCATCCTGTTTTCCGACCGCGGGATTCCAGACGGCTACCGTCACATGCATGGTTTTGGCAGCCACACTTACAGTCTGATCAACGCCCAGGGCGAGCGTCATTGGGTGAAGTGGCACTACAAGACTAAGCAAGGCATCAAGAACCTGGCGCCGGCCGAGGCTGCCCGCTTGGCGGGTACCGATCCTGACTACGCCCAGCGTGATCTGTTTGGTGCAATCGAGCGCGGTGACTTCCCCAAGTGGCGCGTGTGCATCCAGATCATGACCGAGGCGCAGGCGAATGCCCATTACGAGAACCCGTTTGATGTGACCAAGACCTGGTCGCAAAAAGAGTTTCCGTTGATTGAAGTGGGTGAGTTGGAGCTCAACCGTAATCCGCAGAACTACTTCGCAGAAGTCGAGCAGGCTGCATTTGGCCCAAGCAACATGGTCCCAGGCGTTGGCCTGTCGCCAGACCGTATGCTGCAAGGTCGGGTTTTTGCCTACGCCGATGCTCACCGTTACCGTGTGGGCACCAACCACCAGCAACTGCCGGTGAACGCGCCACGTAGCCCGGTTAACAGCTACCAGCGTGACGGTTCCATGGCTTTCGGCAGCAACGGTGGTGCAGCTCCGAACTACGAGCCAAACAGCTATGCCGACGCACCGAAACAAGCTCCGCAGTATGCAGAGCCAGCATTGGCCCTGAGCGGCGCCGCTGATCGCTACGATCATCGCGAAGATACGGACTACTACAGCCACGCCGGTGCGCTGTTCCGTCTGATGAATGATGAGCAGAAAGCTTTGCTCACCAATAACATCGCGGGCGCAATGGGTGGGGTTTCCAGTGATGTGGTCCAGCGTCAACTGCAGCACTTCTATAAGGCCGACCCGGCTTATGGAGAAGCAATCGCAAAGGCACTGGGTGTATCGCTTAACTGACTCTAAACGATAAGCAGAACCGCCCTCATTTGGGCGGTTTTTGCGTTATTTCAGCTACTTTTCTCCGGAAATCTTCACTTTTCTGCCGTTTGTCCCGTGACCTTCAAGTCAGCATGGTTCAAACTACAGTCTTTCAAGCAGGGAGATGTAGGGCGATGCAAGGTCACCCCGACGTAATCGATTACCTCAACACGTTGCTGACGGGCGAACTGGCAGCTCGTGACCAATATTTCATCCATTCGCGTATGTACGAAGACTGGGGCTTTACCGAGCTCTACGAGCGTATCAACCACGAAATGGAAGAAGAGGCACAGCACGCTGACGCCCTGATGCGCCGCATTCTGATGCTCGAAGGCACGCCGCGTATGCGTCCTGATGATCTGGACGTGGGTACCACAGTGCCTGACATGCTCGCTGCCGATCTTCGCCTTGAATACAAGGTCCGTGCCGCACTCTGCAAGGGCATCGAGCTTTGCGAGCAGCACAACGACTATGTCACCCGGGAAATACTGCGGGTGCAGTTGAATGACACCGAAGAAGATCACACCTACTGGCTGGAAAAGCAGTTGGGCCTGATCAAGCTGATCGGCCTGGAGAATTACCTGCAATCGCAGTTCTGATTCCCGGCTATAAAAAGCCCCTGTCACCGCAAAGTGACAGGGGCTTTTTATTGGACGATGAAAAGATCAGGCCCGGTCGCGTTCCAGCAACGGTTTCAGGTAGTAACCGGTGTGCGACTGCGGCATTTCGGAGACCTGCTCCGGCGTGCCCACTGCAATGATCTGGCCACCCTTCGAGCCGCCTTCCGGCCCCAGGTCTACCAGCCAGTCGGCAGTCTTGATCACATCAAGGTTGTGCTCGATCACCACCACGGTATTGCCGTGGTCCCGCAAGCGGTGAAGTACGTCCAGCAACTGCTGGATATCCGCGAAGTGCAGGCCAGTGGTCGGCTCATCGAGGATGTACAAGGTTTTGCCGGTATCGCGCTTGGACAGCTCGCGAGACAGCTTGACCCGCTGCGCCTCGCCACCCGACAGCGTGGTCGCTGATTGCCCCAGCTTGATGTACGACAGGCCCACATCCATCAGCGTCTGCAGCTTGCGCGCCAACGCCGGCACTGCGTCGAAGAACTCGCGAGCTTCCTCGATCGTCATTTCCAGGGTCTCGTGGATGCTCTTGCCCTTGTACTTGATCTCCAGGGTCTCGCGGTTGTAGCGCTTGCTCTTGCACACATCGCAAGGCACGTAGATGTCCGGCAGGAAGTGCATCTCCACCTTGATGAGGCCATCGCCCTGGCACGCTTCACAGCGGCCACCCTTGACGTTGAACGAGAACCGGCCCGGCCCATAACCCCGTGAGCGCGACTCTGGCACGCCAGCGAACAACTCACGGATAGGGGTAAACAGCCCGGTGTAGGTGGCTGGGTTGGAGCGAGGCGTACGCCCAATCGGGCTCTGGTCGATGTCGACGACCTTGTCCAAGTGCTCCAGGCCCTTGATGCTGTCGTGAGCCGCCGCTTCCAGGGTGGTCGCGCCATTCAGGGCGGTAGCACTCAGTGGGAACAGGGTGTTGTTGATCAGTGTCGACTTGCCCGAACCGGAAACGCCGGTCACGCAGGTCAGCAGGCCCAGCGGAATCTCCAGGTCGACATTGCGCAGGTTGTTCCCGCGCGCGCCCTTGAGATGCAGCGCCATCTTCTTGTTGCGCGGCGTCCGCTTGGCGGGTACTTCAATCTTCACACGCCCCGACAAATATTTACCGGTCAGTGAATCAGGATGTGCCATCACCTCGGCAGGCGTGCCTTCAGCAACTATATGGCCACCATGCACGCCCGCGCCGGGGCCGATATCGACCACGTAGTCCGCCAGGCGGATAGCGTCTTCATCATGCTCGACCACGATCACGGTATTGCCGATATCGCGCAGGTGTTTCAGCGTGCCCAGCAGGCGGTCGTTATCCCGTTGGTGCAAGCCAATCGACGGCTCGTCGAGGATATACAGCACGCCTACAAGGCCCGCGCCAATCTGGCTGGCCAGGCGAATACGCTGTGCCTCACCACCAGACAAGGTATCGGCGCTGCGGTCCAGCGATAGATAGTCCAGGCCCACGTTGACCAGAAACTGCAATCGCTCGCGAATCTCCTTGAGGATCTTGTCGGCAATTTCTCCACGACGACCGGTCAGCTTCAGCACGCCAAAGTATTCACACGCATCGCCGATCGGCAGGTTGGTCACTGCCGGCAGGGTCTTCTCGCCCACCCACACGTGACGTGCCTCACGGCGCAGGCGGGTGCCACGGCAATCCGGGCATGGCTGCGTACTGAGGAACTTCGCCAGCTCCTCGCGCACGCTCGCCGATTCGGTTTCGCGGTAACGGCGTTCCAGGTTTGGCACGATGCCTTCGAACGGGTGCGAGCGCTTGACGATATCGCCGCGGTCGTTCAGGTATTTGAAGTCGACATTCTGCGAACCGCTGCCATTTAGAATGACCTTCTGCTGGTCTGCCGGGAGTTGGTTGAACGGTACTTCCAGGCTGAACTTGTAGTGGGAGGCCAACGACCCAAGCATCTGGAAGTAGTAGACGTTACGCCTGTCCCATCCACGTATCGCACCCTCGGCCAAGGTCAGTTCGCCATTGACCAGGCGCTTGATATCGAAAAACTGCTTCACACCCAGGCCGTCGCAAGTCGGGCAGGCGCCGGCCGGGTTGTTGAAGGAAAACAGTTTGGGTTCCAGCTCGCTGATGGCATGGCCACAGATCGGGCAGGCGAAGCGTGCGGAGAAGATGATCTCTTCGCCCGGCTCGTCATCCATCGGTGCTACCAGGGCAATGCCATCGGCCAGCTTCAGCGCGGTTTCGAACGATTCCGCCAAACGCTGCTGCAAGTCGGCGCGCACCTTGAATCGGTCGACCACCACATCAATGGAGTGCTTTTTCTGCTTGTCCAGCTTCGGCGCTTCGTCCAGCTCATAGAGCTTGCCGTTGATGCGCGCACGCACGAAGCCCTGGGCACGCAGTTCTTCGAAGACCGACAGGTGTTCGCCCTTGCGCTCGCGAATGACGGGCGCCAGCAGCATCAGCTTGGCGCCTTCGGGCTGGGCCAGCACCAGGTCGACCATCTGGCTGACGGTCTGGGCTTCCAGGGGGATATCGTGGTCCGGGCAGCGGGGGATACCCACGCGTGCGTAGAGCAGGCGCAGGTAGTCGTAGATCTCGGTAATGGTACCCACGGTGGAGCGCGGGTTGTGGGACGTGGATTTCTGTTCGATGGAAATAGCCGGCGACAGGCCTTCAATGGTGTCGACATCGGGCTTTTCCATCATCGACAGGAACTGCCGGGCGTAGGCCGACAGCGATTCCACATAGCGACGCTGACCTTCGGCATACAGCGTGTCGAACGCCAGGGACGATTTACCGGAGCCGGACAAGCCGGTGATGACGATCAGTTTGTCCCGGGGCAGGGTCAGGTCGATGTTCTTCAGGTTGTGGGTTCTAGCCCCACGAATCAGGATCTTGTCCAAGATGGCCTCGCACGGCGGGCGTAAATGATGCCGGAGTATACGGCTAAAGACTGGATGAATATACACTGTCAAAACGCCGCTTGCAGCCTTACATGAAAGCTGCGCGGCAAAGCGCCGCATATACCCTCTCAATCGATGGGACTGGTAGAATCGCCGCCGGTTCACACGAGGTTTTTCCATGCACGATCCCCACAGCGAACGCATGAGTAGCGGCGAGACCCGAGCGGCAAGCGGTCTGGCCCTGGTGTTCGCCTTCCGTATGCTGGGCATGTTTATGGTGCTGCCGGTGCTGGCCACCTATGGGATGGATCTCGCAGGTGCGACCCCCGCCTTGATCGGCCTGGCGATTGGAGCCTATGGCCTGACCCAGGCGATTTTCCAGATCCCGTTCGGGATTATTTCCGACCGCATTGGCCGCCGCCCGGTGATCTATCTCGGGCTGATCGTATTCGCCCTTGGCAGTGTGCTAGCGGCCCAATCCGATTCGATCTGGGGCGTGATCGCCGGACGCATCCTGCAGGGCGCCGGTGCGATTTCCGCCGCCGTAATGGCGCTGCTGTCCGACCTGACCCGCGAACAACACCGCACCAAGGCCATGGCGATGATCGGCATGACCATCGGCCTGTCGTTTGCCGTGGCCATGGTGGTCGGCCCCTTGCTCACGCGTGCGTTCGGCTTGCATGGGCTGTTCCTGGCCACGGGCGGCATGGCGTTGTTCGGTATCCTGATCGTGGCCTTTATGGTGCCGCGCTCCACCGGCACCCTGGCGCACCGTGAATCGGGCGTTGCACGCAAGGCGTTGCTGCCGACGCTCAAGCACCCGGACCTGCTGCGCCTGGATTTAGGTATCTTCGTATTACACGCCATGCTGATGTGCAGCTTCGTCGCCTTGCCCCTGGCCCTGGTGGAAAAAGCCGGCCTGCCCAAGGAGCAGCACTGGTGGGTCTACCTCACTGCGCTGTTGATTTCGTTCTTCGCCATGATCCCGTTCATTATCTATGGCGAGAAGAAACGCAAAATGAAACGAGTTTTACTCGGCGCCGTCGCGACATTGATGCTCACTGAACTATTCTTCTGGCAGTTCGGCGACAGCCTGCGCGCATTGGTGATCGGCACGGTGGTGTTTTTCACCGCGTTCAACCTGCTCGAAGCGTCGTTGCCGTCGCTGATCAGTAAAGTTTCACCGGCGGGCGGCAAGGGCACGGCCATGGGGGTGTATTCCACCAGCCAGTTCCTGGGCTCCGCGTTGGGCGGCATCATGGGCGGCTGGATGTTCCAGCATGGCGGTTTGTCGGTTGTGTTCCTCGGATGCGCCGCGCTGGCTGCACTTTGGCTGGCCTTTGCTGTTACCATGCGCGAACCTCCCTACGTCACCAGCCTGCGTTTGCCGCTATCGCCCGAGGCGATCCGCGAAGCTGGCCTGGTCGAGCGCCTGAAGGCCGTCGTAGGGGTAACGGATGCAGTCGTGGTCGCAGAAGAAGCGGCCATTTACATCAAATTGGACACCGAATTATTGGATCGCGCGACGCTCGAGCAACTGGTCAACCCAGTGCCGACAGCGCGCCCAGCCTAGGAGAACGTTATGGCCCGTGGGGTTAACAAAGTCATATTGGTCGGTACTTGCGGCCAGGATCCCGAAGTTCGCTACTTGCCTAACGGTAACGCCGTGACCAACCTGAGCCTGGCGACCAGCGAACAGTGGACCGACAAGCAGACCGGCCAGAAGGTCGAGAAGACCGAATGGCACCGCGTGTCGATGTTCGGCAAGGTCGCAGAGATCGCCGGTGAATACCTGCGCAAAGGTTCGCAGGTGTACATCGAAGGCAAACTGCAAACCCGCGAGTGGGAAAAAGACGGCATCAAGCGTTACACCACCGAAATCGTGGTCGACATGCAAGGCACCATGCAACTGCTGGGCGGCCGTCCACAGGGCGACCAACAGGGCCAGGGCGGCATGTCCAACTCGGCACCGCGCCCGCAGCAGTCGCGTCCGCAGCCAAGCCAGCAGCCACAGCGTGAGTCGCGCCCAGCGCCACAACAGGCTGCTCCGCAACCGGCTCAGGATTTCGACAGCTTTGATGACGATATCCCGTTCTAAGGCCTGACACCTTGGAACAAACAAAACCCCCGATAGCGAAAGCATCGGGGGTTTTTTATGGGCGATGAACAGGCGTCGGTGCACGCGCTGCCTTTGTGCAGGCAGCACACCAACCCCAGCATTTGTTCTCATGGCTCACAAGATTTAGGCTGTCGCCACCTCTAAGAAAGAAGGAAGCTGTGATGACCTGGTCCGCCAAGCAGTACACGATGTTCGAACAGCAGCGCACTCGCCCCGTCCGTGACCTGGTTGCGGCAATTCCCAACACCGACGTGGTGACCGCCGTCGACCTGGGGTGCGGGCCGGGGAACTCCACCGAAGTACTGGCCGAGCGTTTCCCCCAGGCAGAGGTCACGGGTTTGGACAGCTCCGATGACATGTTGGCAGACGCCCGCAAGCGCCTGCCCAGGTTGAACTTCGAGTTGGCAAACATCGGCGCCTGGCATCCTGCGCAACGCTTGGATGTGATCCTGGCCAATGCCTCGCTGCAATGGCTGCCCGACCACGCCACGCTCTACCCGCACTTGGTCCACCAACTGAATCCAGGCGGTACGCTGGCGGTGCAAACCCCGGACAACCTTGACGAGCCCGCTCATCGCCTGGCCCGCGAAGTTGCGGCCGATGGCCCATGGTCGGCGAAGATAGGGGCGGTCAAACACAATGAGCGGCACACCGCCAGTTACTACTACGAGCTGCTGAGCAAGCATTGCAGTACCGTGGACGTGTGGCGCACCACCTATCAACACCCGTTGGCGGACCACGCGGCGGTGGTGGAGTGGTTCAAGGCCTCGGCATTGCGGCCTTTTCTCGCACCGTTGACCGACGATGAAAAAGCCGCCTTCCTGCAGCACTACCAGGCGCGAATTACCCTGGCTTATCCAGCCCTGGCCGATGGCACGGTGTTGTTGCCCTTTCCGCGGCTGTTCATCATCGCCACACGCTAACGCGATCAATCCGGGTGGCGGTCATGCAACCGCTGCTTGGGCCTTCAGATATTCTTCTGCCGACACTACACCCGCATAGCCAAATGCCAGGGAGGCCATGTACGCCCCGTGCACCTGTGCCGCCGGTATCACCTGGCCGTTGAATTCCTGGTCGCGAGTGGCACAGGCGTCATGAATGACCGTAACCTTGTAGCCCAGGTCCGCCGCCGCCCGCACTACGGCGTCAACGCACATATGGCTCATGCTGCCCACCACCACCACGTCGGTGATGCTGCGCTGTTCCAGCAATTCGCGCAGATTGGTTTGGCGAAACGCATTCACGAAGTGTTTGAGCACCACCGGTTCATCGCCCTCGTTGAGCACCTTGGCATGCAAGTGCGCGCCTTCGGAGCCCGGTGTGAAGAACGGTGCATCGTCCCCGGAGAACTCATGGCGTACATGAATCACTGCATCGCCGGCTTGTCGAAACGCCTGTAGCACCAGCGCCGCCTTGTCCGCTGCGGCTTCCACGCCGTCGAGCGGCCACTTGCCCTGGGGGAAGTAGTCGTTCTGGATATCGATTAGGATGAGCGCCTGCTTGGCCATGTGTGTTGCCTCGTGATGGGTTGATGGGCCTAGTATCTTAGCTGGCGATCACACAGAGAATTGGCCGCACCGACAATAACAGGGGGAAAACTGACAATGGCCGCGCAACGCAGCACTGTCGAGCTGGGTGTGTTGATCTACCAGGGCGCGCAACTCGCCGCAGTCCACGGGCTGACCGACCTGTTCGGGGTCGCTAACCGCATCGCCGCCGAGCATGAATCTGCGCAACTGCCGCTGCTGCGGGTCAGCCACTGGCAGGTAGATGCTCACGGCACGCCCGCGCGCACGTTCGACAGCCACCCAGGCCCCGACCAACTGATGATGGCCGTGTTGGTGCCACCCTCGATTGCAGAGTTCACCGAAGACCAGGCGCCGCCCGCGTTGCTGGAGTGGCTGCGCCAGCAACATGCGGCCGGCACCGTGCTTGGCGGCGTGTGCATCGGCTCTATCATGCTGGCGCGCAGCGGCCTGTTGGATGGCCGCAGCGCCACCACCCACTGGTCCTCCGCGAAATCTTTTGCGGCCTGTTACCCGGCGGTGAGCCTGGAAGCGGATAAACCCATTGTCGATGACGGCGACCTGATCACTTCCGCGGGGCTGATGGCCTGGTCCGAACTGGGCCTGCGCCTGGTCGACCGGCTGATGGGCCCGAGCATTGCAGCCGACACGGCGCGTTTTCTGGTGATCGAACACAGCGCCAGTGCCAGCCAGTGCGGTAGCAACTTTGCGCCGATTCTCCGGCACGGTGACAGCGCGGTCCTCAAGGTCCAGCATTGGCTGCAAGCCAGTGGCGCGGTGGATGTGTCCGTAGCGGCGATGGCGCAGGAGGCGAACCTGGAGGCGCGCACCTTTCTGCGGCGCTTTCGCAACGCCACCGGGTTGAAACCCACCGAGTACTGCCAGCACCTGCGAGTCGGCAAGGCGCGGCAGATGCTGGAGTTCACCAATGGCACGATCGATCACATTGCCTGGACCGTGGGCTATCAAGACCCCGGCGCCTTTCGTACCATTTTCAAAAAAATCACCGGCCTGTCCCCCAGTGATTACCGCAACCGGTTTGGGGTTTGAATCGTGCAGAAAGCCGCAGGGTTAACCTCGGGTCGTGCAGAATAAAACAGGCTAACGGCCATCACTTTGTGCGCAACTGATTGATTTAACAGCCACGCCCGCAAACCCTACGTTGGCCTGATCCATGCAGCCCTCCTGCTACACAACGGCTGATAGAAAGGGGAACGCATGACCCCCATAAGTCGCAACAAGAAGCTGGTGGTTGCCCACTCCATGCGAGAAGGCGCGCCCTTGCATGAAATCGAAACCAACCGCGCCCTCGCACGCTGGCTGGCGCAGATCCTGGGGCTCAAGTTCGGTGGCAGTTACGACCCGGCCCTGCATGCGGGTCGGGAATTGTATCTGCTGCCCACGCAAACCCTGGTCGGGCCCGCCCAAGCGCGCCAGCTCAATATCAAGGGGCCACAAGATCTGTGGGGCGGCTATGTCGATCATGCTTTCATCTGCACCAAAGCTATCAGCCACGGCCTGCTGAGTCCCGAGGCCAAGGCGCCCGATGGCTGGTCGCCGACATTCTCCGAGCGCGTGCGTGACGTGGTGTTGGACGGTGTGAGTGTGTTCGCCCTTGAGGATGCACGGCCGGCCGCTACCCGCATGCTCTACAGCGGCCCGATTCGTCTGAAACCCGTGAACGCCTGTGCAGGGCGCGGGCAGGAAGTTATCCACAGCCTGGATGAGTTCGACGCGATAGTGGCGCGCCCGGAAGCGGCCCGAATGTTCAATGAAGGCGTGGTGCTGGAACAAGACCTGCACGCGGTGGTCACCCACAGTGTGGGCCAGAGTTTTATCGGCGATCACCTTTTCAGCTACTGCGGCGAGCAGCATCTGACGCAAGACGGGCAGGGGGACGAGGTCTACGGCGGTTCCGATCTGCTGGTCGTCCCGGGTGATTACGCAGCCCTGCTCAAACTGGATCTGCCTGAAGATGTGCGTGAGGCCATCGAACAGGCGCTGGTTTTCGACCGTGCTGCGAATGATGCCTACCCGGGCTTCTTCGCCTCGCGCCGCAACTACGACATCGCCCAAGGCCTGGACAGCACAGGCCAGCGCCGCAGTGGCGTGCTCGAACAATCCTGGCGCATGGGCGGAGCCAGCAGCGCGGAAGTCGCGGCGCTGCAGAGCTTTATCAACCACCCGGGCCTGAAGGCTATCCGTGTGTCCTCGGTAGAAACCTATGCAGACCAAGCGCTGCCGGCGGATGCCATAGAGGTATACCGAGGCCCGGCCGAGAACAGCGACTTTCTACTCAAATATGTGACGGTCAAGACTTATGACGGCTAGAAGCGAGAGCATCACCATCGATATAGACGACGAACAGATGAGCGGGACATTCCTCAGTCCCAAGTCCAAAGTACCCGGTGTGTTGTTCGTGCACGGTTGGGGCGGCAGCCAGGAGCGCGACCTGGAGCGGGCCAAAGGTATCGCAGGCCTTGGGTGTGTGTGCCTGACCTTCGACCTGCGTGGCCATGCTGGCACCGGCATCCCCTTGTCGCGCGTCACCCGCGAAGACAACCTGCGTGACTTGCTGGCCGCCTACGACCGCCTGCTGTCCCACCCGGCTATCGACACCTCGGCGGTGGCAGTGGGGGGCACCCGTTATGGCGGGTACCTGGCGGCGATCCTCACCTCGTTGCGCCCGGTACGTTGGCTGGCGCTACGAGTGCCGGCGCTGTACCGCGATCAGGAATGGCTCAAGCCCAAGCGCGACTTGGATAAAGCCGACCTGATGGATTACCGCGGCACCCTCGTGCACGCCGAAACCAACCGAGCCCTGCATGCCTGCGCGCAATTTACTGGTGATGTGCTGATTGTCGAGTCGCAAACCGACGACCATGTGCCCCACGCCACCATCATGAGTTACCGCGCGGCGTGCCAGCAGACCCATTCGCTGACCCACCGCATCATCGACGGTGCCGACCATTCCTTGAGCGACCCGGTGTCGCAGCAGGCGTACACCTCGATCCTGGTGGACTGGATTACCGAGATGGTGGTGGGGGAACGGTTGAGCATCATTCAGGCCCGATAGTCGTTGCCCTTGTGATCGCTATCGCGGGCAAGCCCGGCTCCCACCTGGGAATGCATTCCCCTGTGGGAGCCGGGCTTGCCCGCGATAGCGATTCCACAGTCACCACCGTCTCATCAGGCTGTCTTCTTCACCCGCAACGCCTTGGCCTTGGCCTCCACCCCCAAATACATCACCAGTGCAATCAACAACGGGCAAATAAAATAAATCGCCCGGTACGCGATCAGCCCCGCCAGCAAACTCCCCCGGGATGCTTCATGCTGCAACAACGCAATGAACACCGCCTCCAAAACCCCCAACCCGGCGGGAATATGGGTGACCACCCCGGCAATTGCGCTGATCAACAGCACCCCCAGCACCAGTGGGTAATCCAGTTTGGCCGGCAACAAGGTAAATATCACCGCGGCCATCAACGACCAGTTCAACGCACCCAGGGCCAGCTGCAAACAGGCCATGCGCAGCGACGGCAAGTTGATCTCGATACCGCGAATCGACCACGCGCGCTTTTTCGAAAACCGGCACGCCGCCAGGTAGCCCAGGCTCGCGATCACCAATAACACCCCGACCCCTTGCAAGGCGCCGCTGCTGAGCTTCCAGCCCGGCGGCAGGGTCACCAACCCGCTGCTGAACACCACCCCGGCCAACGCCATATAGCCGAACCAATTGGTGGCCAGGCTCAGGCCGAGGATCTTGGCGATATTGCTGGTGCTCACGCCCAGGCGCGAATACAGCCGATACCGCATGGCGATGCCGCCGACCCAGGCGCTGAGGTTGAGGTTGAACGCATAGCTGATGATGCCCACCGGCAATATCTGCTTCCAGCGCAGCGGCTGGCGAATGTAGGTGCGGCCGATCAAATCGAAACAGGCGTAGACGATAAAACTGCACAGCGTCAGCGCGCCGGCGATGAACAATGTGCGCAGCTTGAACTCGCTCAGGGTCTGGAACACTTCGCTCCAGTCGATGCGCCGGGCGAGCAGGGTAAACAACACGATCAGCAGCACGAAGAACGCAATCGTCAGCGGTTTCTTCCAGCGCTTGAACCCAGAGGCTTGCGCTTGGGGGCGGGCTTCAGGCGTCATGGGGTGTGGTCTCAAAAGGCTTCAAGCGCGGTTTGTGGGCCGGCAACCAACTGGCCAGTACCGGGAAATGGCGCATCACATGAAACACCAGGAAACCCACGGTCAAACGCCAGAGCCACAGGCGTGGCTTGCGCTTTTCCGGCATGGTCTGGCAATGATTGTGGGCGAGGGCTTCCAGGCGTTCGTATAGCTGCTGATTGAAAGCCCGGTCGCGAATCAGCACATTGGCCTCCAGGTTCAATGCCAGGCTCAGTGGGTCCAGGTTGCTCGAACCGACGGTGCTCCATTCGTCATCCACCAACGCCACCTTGCCGTGCAGCGGGCGTTGGCAGTATTCGTGAATCACCACACCATCCTTGAGCAGATAGTCATAGAGCATGCGCGCGGCGAGTTTCGCCAACAGCACGTCGGGCTGGCCCTGCATGATCAACTGCACCTGCACGCCACGGCGTGCCGCGTTACGGATCTCGCGAAGCAAGCGATAGCCGGGGAAGAAGTACGCGTTGGCGATCACCACCCGCTGCCGGGCCTGGCTCAAGGCGTGGATATACGCCTCTTCAATGTCGTCACGATGTTGGATGTTGTCTCGATAGATCAGGCGTACCAGTCCGTCGCCAGGCTCGTTCGTCCAGGGTGAGGGCCGTTGCTGGCGCCGCCGCCAACCGCGACGGCTGCGCACCTGGCGGCCACTTTGGGCGAGGGCGAAATGGTGCAGGTCGGCCACGGCCGGGCCGATCACCTGCACGGCGTAATCCTGCTTGGCTTCGGGGCCGAAATCCGCCAGGGGGTCGGCAGAAAAATTGACCCCGCCGATAAACGCCACGCGGGCATCCACCACGACGATCTTACGGTGCAGGCGGCGAAACCAGTTAGTGCGTATGCCGAAGGTCTTGGGCGCCGGGTCGAACATCTGCACCATCACCCCGGCCTCGGCCAACTCCCGCAGGAAGCCCGGGCTCAACTCGCCGCAACCAAAACCGTCGAGGCTAACCACTACCTTTACCCCACGCTTGGCCGCCTCGATGAGGATGCTGTGCAGCTCAAAGCCGACTTTGTCTTCAAAGAGGATAAAGGTCTCCAGCAGGATCTCGCGCTCTGCCGCCCGCAAAGCCTCGAACACAGCGGGAAAGTACGCCTCGCCGTTCTCCAGCAACTCAACGCGGTTGCCGCTCTGCCAGCCGTAGTCCAGATCCCGCGCCTTGCTGTCATCTGGCGGTTGGTCTGTGGCGATATGGTCTACCGCAACGTTCATAACTCAACCTCCACCGACAGCGGCACATGGTCTGAGAGATGGGACCAGGGGCGAGTGGTGAGTACGCGCGGGTTGTGCACCGTCAAGTTACGCACATAAATGCGGTCCAGCGGCAGCAACGGCATGCGTGCCGGGAAGGTGCGCGCCGGTTTGCCAAGGGTGTGCATGAACACTTCCTGCAAACCGCTTTGGCTCAGGTCGGCTTTTTGCCGCCAGTCATTGAAATCGCCAGCGACCACCAACGGCGCATCGGCCGGAATCTCGCTGATACGTTGTTCCAGCAACCGCAATTGTTGTTGGCGATGCACCTCGCGCAAGCCCAGGTGGATGCAGATCGCATGCACCTGCTGGCCGCTGCCCGGCAGGCGCAACACGCAATGCAGCAGGCCGCGGTTTTCATGGCCGCTTTGCGAGATGTCGAGGTTGTCGTAGCGGATGATCTGGAATTTGGACAGCAGTGCATTGCCATGGTCGCCATGGGGATAAACCGCATTGCGCCCATAGGCAAACTGCGGCCAGATGCTGTCGGCCAGAAACTCATACTGCGGCATTTTCGGCCAGTCGCTGTAGCGCTGGGGATGGCGTTCGTGAGTGCCATGGATCTCCTGCAAGAACACCATGTCTGCGCCCACGCTGCGCACCGCTTCACGCAGCTCGGGCAAGATGAAGCGACGATTCAGTGCGGTGAAACCCTTGTGGATATTGACCGTCAGCACCGTGAAACGGGTGATGGCGGTGGTCGGCGGGGTGGGGATCAATTCTGGATGCGTCATGGCAATACTCCTGGTTCCGGCAGTCGACCAGGCTCGGTGAGCAGGTGTTGGTCCAGTCCGAAGCGTTGCAGCAATTGGCGTGCATCGAAGGGGGCGCGAACTTTGATGTCGTTGTCGAAAAAGCAGAACACGTCACGGTGTTTACGCCTGCGGGGTGTGTGATGCGGGTCGACGAGGTGTGCGTCCGCAGGCTGCTTGCCCTGGGCCCAGCGCTCGATGCGGTCGCCCCAGCGCCGGAGCGCTTCGGCGCTATAACCGCTGGCGTATAACTGCTTATCGCCGTGCAAGCGCAGGTACATGAAGTTGGCGGTCACGTCTTCCATGTACGGCCACTTGCCTGCGGTGTCCGCGACCACTAGGGCCACTCCGTGTTTATCCAGCATCTGGATGAACTCCGGTACGGCAAAACTCAGGTTGCGAATCTCCACGGCATGGCGCAAAGGCTTCTTGGCATAGGCCTTCATGCTCGCCTTGCCGTTCAGGCGTGGCTCATGCTGGCGGGCGAGGGCGGCCGCCTGTTGGGTGTCCGTGGGTAATTGGGCCAGGAAGGTTTCGAACAGCGTGGCGTCAAATTTGAAGCTGGGCGGAAACTGCCAGAGGATGGGGCCGAGTTTTTCTTTGAGTTCCAGCACCCCGGAAGCGAAGAAATTCGCCATCGGCTTGTGCACGTCCCGCAGGCGCAGGATATGCGTGATGAAACGGGGCGCCTTGACACTGAACAGGAAACCTTCGGGCGTATCGGCATACCACTCGGCGTAGCGATTGGGGGTTTGCAGCGCGTAGAACGAGCCGTTGATTTCGATGCTGTTGACGGCGCGTGACGCAAACTGCAACTCGCGTTTCTGGGTCAGCCCTTCGGGGTAGAAATCCCCGCGCCAGGGCGTGTAGCGCCAGCCGGAAATGCCGATGTGAATCGCCGCCATGTGTGCTCCCGTGGAGGGTGGGTGAGGTGACCTCCGTTATGGGATGACTGCGCTATTTGGCTGAAAGTTTCCACATTCCTACAGGCGGTACAGGGGAGGAAAATACGGGAGGGCATAGACCATGCAGGGCACATGCAGGGAACGATCAAGGCCTAAACCCGTCAGTTCCTTACAGACCCTGCTGAAGGAGCCCGCTGTTTTGCTGAATTTAAAGACTGCATTACTGCTCGGCGCGTTGCTGCTCTGCGGCAACGGCGCATTGCAGGCCGCGGCCTCTGCGCCTGCTGCCGACACACCGGCCAAGCCGGAGTTGCTGGTGGAGGGCGGGTTGCTCGGGGCCATCAGCTCCAGCATCGACGACGTGCAGAACAAGCTCGACCTCGACCAGAACCTCATCGACGCCTGGCGCCTGCGTGCTGATCGCGCCGCGGATGAAGTAGGGCGCCTGGTAGACCAGACAGCCGCACGCTCGCCCTGGAGCGTGGCGGGCGATTTCCTGCTGTTGTCCGGGGTGTGGGTCGGTGCCTTTGCGGTGTTGACGATGCTTGGGCGTTTGATTGTGCGAAGGTCGAGCCTGCGCCCATTTCTCGCGCGGCGCCGGCGCCTGCAAGGCTTGCTGAGCTATGTGGTGCCCTACACGATTCCAGCGCTGATCTGCTTGCCGTTGACCCTCTACGTCAGCCACTTTTTACCGGCATCGGTTGGGCGTGCCCTGGCACTGTGTTTTGCCTACGCCACCAGCAGTGGCATCTTTTCCACGTCGTTGTTGCTGTGCGTCATTGTCATGTTCAATGTCGGCCATAAGCGGCCTGCCGTGCAGATCATTCGTGACTATTGCCCCAAACCGCTGTTTCTCATCGGCTTTCTCGCGGCCCTCAGCGATGCGCTGACCAGCCCGCAAATCGCTCGGCAACTGGGCGGCAATATCACCAGCAGTATCGCCGTATTTACCGGCCTGTTTGCCGCGGTCATCTTTGGCGTACTAGTGGTACGCCTGCGTCGGCCGGTGGCCCATTTGATCCGCAACCGGCCGTTGGCCCAGCGTCTCAAACATCCAGCATTGCAACAGTCGCTGCGGGTGTTTTCCGGGCTCTGGTACTGGCCGATTCTGTTGATGGTGCTGGTTTCGGTGGTCAACCTGATTGGCGCCGGTGACGACAACCAAGAGGCCCTGCGCTGCGCGCTGCTCACCACCTTGTTACTGATCGGTACGGTATTTCTCAGCACCGTGCTGCAACATCTGTTCAAGTCCCGCAGCCAGGTATCGATCCAGCGCAGCAGCGCCTACAAGGAACGCTTCCTCAGTTTGCTGCACGCGATTTTGCGTATCGTCATGGCCATCGCGTTTATCGAAATACTGGGCCGTATCTGGGGTATTTCGCTGTTCGAATTCGCCCAGCGCAACTCGGTCGGCCGGGCCATCAGTGATTCCCTCAGCAGTATCGGCCTGATCCTGTTGGTGACCTGGCTGTTCTGGGTGGTGCTCGACACGGCGATCCAAGAAGCCCTCAAGCCACCTGTGAATAAACGCTCCAGTCGCCAGCCCAGCACCCGGGTCAAAACCATCCTGCCGCTGCTGCGCAATGCGGTGAAGATCATCCTGGTGGTGATTTGCGCGATCACCACCATGGCCAACCTGGGCATCAATGTCGCGCCGTTACTGGCGGGCGCCGGAGTGGTGGGCTTGGCCATTGGTTTCGGTTCCCAGCAACTGGTGCAGGATGTGATTACCGGCCTGTTCATCATTATCGAAGACACCCTGTCCATCGGCGACTGGGTGGTGCTCGACTCCGGCCACGCCGGCACCGTCGAGGGCTTGACTATCCGCACCCTGCGCCTGCGTGACGGCAAGGGGTTTGTGCATTCGGTGCCGTTCGGGCAGATCAAGGCGGTCACTAACCAGTCCCGTCAATTCGCCTACGCGTTCTTCTCCGTGCAGTTCACCTACGACACCGACGTAGACAAGGCCGTGGAGCTGATCCGCGAGGCCGGCCAGTCGATCCGCGACGATGTGTTCCTCAAGTACAACCTGCAAGGGCCGTTGGAGGTGTTCGGGGTGGACAAGATGGACCTCAATGGCGTGGTGCTCACCGCACAGTTCCGCACCGTGTCGGGTGGTCAATACGCGGTCAGCCGCGCGTTCAACCAGCGTTTGAAAAAGCTTGTGGATAACTGCGAGTCGGTGCATTTCGCCCAGACTTATCCACAGCAGGTGCTACTCGCACCGCGTACGGCGCTGAAACAGGAGGCCGTCGAACCCGACGTCAAGACACTTAATCCGTGACGGTTGCGCTACAAGCCCGCAAAATGCAACGATTCTGGCAATGACCTACGACAGAGCACACACGCCTGTCGATAATAACCATCGTTCCAAACAGACCGGGCCTGCTCAATCTATGCGAATGCGCCTTATGTTACTGGGCGGCGGGAATGCCCTCGGGCAGGCGCTGATTCGCCTCGGTGCGGAGGAAGACATCGGTTTCCTCGCCCCCAAACCGCCCCAAGACGGCTGGGATGCCGCAAGCCTCACCCAATTGCTCGACGACTCCCGTCCCGATGCCTTGATCAACCTCGCCTACTATTTCGACTGGTTCCAGGCCGAAGCCGTGAGCGAAACCCGCCTGGCCGCCCAGGAGTTCGCCATCGAACGCCTGGCCGAGCTGTGTCAGCATCACAGCATCACCCTGTTGCAACCGTCCAGCTACCGTGTGTTCGATGGCTCTCGCGCCACCGCCTACAGCGAGAAAGACGAGCCGGTGCCCCTGGGCCTGCGCGGCCAGGCGTTGTGGCGTATCGAACAAAGCGTGCGCGCCACGTGCCCGCAGCATGTGCTGCTGCGGTTTGGCTGGCTGCTCGATGACAGCGTCGACGGCACGCTCGGGCGCTTCCTGGCCCGGGCCGAGAACGCCGACGAGCTGCTGATGGCCGACGACCGCCGGGGCAACCCGACGCCGGTGGACGATGCGGCGCGGGTGATCATCTCGGTGCTCAAACAACTCGATTGCGCCGCGCCGCTGTGGGGTACCTACCACTACGCCGGCCACGAGGCGACTACGCCGTTGGCGCTGGGCCAGGCGATTCTCACTGAAGCGCGTAATTTCCATCCGTTGGCCATCGAGTCCCCCACCGCCCAGGCTCACGCAGCGCGGCCGGATGCGGCGGATGAACCGCAGCATGCGGTGGTGGCCTGCAAGAAAACCCTCCACACCTTTGGCATCAACCCACGGGCATGGCGGGCAGGCTTGCCGGCTCTACTGGATCGCTTCTACCGCCATAGCTGACATCCCCAAAACCAAAAGTGGGAGGGGACTTATGTAGGAGCTGGCTTGCCTGCGATAGCATCACCTGGGTATCACTGATACACCGAGGTGTCTGCATCGCGGGCAAGCCCGGCTCCCACATAAGCCTCCTCCCACATGGGTTATGCGGTGTGGCTTAAACGGGACTCAGAACTTGTAGCCGATACCCACCATGTAAACCATCGGGTCTACATCCACATTGACCTTGGCCCGAGTGCCCTGGCCCAGCGCGTTGTTATCCACAGTCGCCTTGGTGCTGATGTCGATGTAGCGCGCCTGGGCGTTGATCATCCACTTGTCGTTGATCATGTAGTCGGCGCCGATCTGTGCAGCCCAGCCCCAGGAGTTTTCGGCCTTGAAGTTGCTGAAACCGGCCTGCTCGGCACGGCTGCCCACGTGCTCGTCATAGATCCAGGTGTAGTTGATACCAGCGCCCACATACGGCTGGAACGCGGACTTGTGGTCCAGCGGGTAGTACACGACGCTCAAGGTCGGCGGCAGGTGTTTCAGCGTGCCGAGCTTGCCGTTGGCGGCGCCCAGGGCGGTGTTCTTGATCTTCACGTCATGCTCGAACGGCGTGGCCGCGAGCAATTCGATGCCGACGTGGTCGGTGATCATGTAGGCGAAGTTCAAGCCCAGTTGGGTGTCGCTGCTCATGGTCGCCTTGCCGCCCAGATTGGTGCCGGCCAATGGGCCCTGGTCAACCTTGACGCTGCTGCTGTCGGCCTTCGGGTTCACGGTGATTGCACCGGCGCGAACCAGAATATCGCCCGCCTGGTGAGCGTGGGCGACGGGGGCGACGAGGGCGAGCGCGAAGAGGGACGCGCCGAGCAGAGACTTGTTCATGGGAGCTCCAAAGGACGTTTAAAAGTTGTACGTCCAATGGTAAAGATCGTTCCGTTCGGTCTTTTGACTCAGCTCAATGAAAGGGTGATCAGTCTCTTTCGCCACCGATCTAAACCTGTGGGAGCTGGCTTGTCTGCGAAAGCGGTGGTGCAGTAACAGATGCAGCGACTGATACACCGCTTTCGCGAGCAAGCCCACTCCCACATTTGGATCTTCGGTGTGTGGGGTTATTCCTCAAGCTCGTACATATAAATCTTCTGAGCGTCCATCTGGTAACCAGCGTCCGCCAATTCGCTGGACGATGGCTTGACCTGCATCGCGCCCTCGATCCAGTACGGTTGATACAGCTCATCGAGCTTCACCCCCACCTCGCTTTTCACATGCACAATCTGGTTCGACGGCGGTGGCGGCACATGGATGCAGGCGCCGAAATACGGCACCAGCAAAAACTCCGTGGTGCGACCTTCTTCGCTGACTTCCAGGGGCACGATATACCCCGGCAGGCGAATGTGCTGGCCGTCCAGGCTCTGTACCACCGGCGCGTTGGGCATGTCCTGCTTGGCTGCGGGCTCGGCCTCGACGGACAAGGCATCGGCCATGTTCGACAGGTCGTGCAGCGGCTTCATATTGGGCACTTCAGGTGGCGCATCCGGCGGGATCATCTCCTGCCAGGACAAATCCTTGGGCTGTTCATCCGCCCAGGCAGGCACGGCCATCAACAACAACAGGGTAAACAGGGCACGACGCATCGAAGCCTTCCTCATAAACGGATGGACAGGCCATCGGCCAAAGATTGGCGGTAGGCGCGCCACGCGGGCACGCTGCCCATCAACAGGGCGGCTGCCAGGATACCGGCGAGCAACGTCCATTCATATTCGCTCGGCCACGACATCGGCAGGTCCAGGCCGTAGTTGGCCTGCAAATAACCGCGCGAGGCGGCGATGCACAGGTACAGCAAACCCAGGCCTGCCACCACGCCGGACAAGGCCAGGGCGAAGGCTTCGAAGATCAGCAGCGTTGCGATGTGCCAAGGCCGCGCGCCCACCGACCGCAAGATCGCCATCTCGCGGCGACGCTCGTTAAGGCTGGTGAGGATTGCCGTGAGCATGCCGATCAAACCGGTCAGCACCACGAACAGCGAGATCACGAACAAGGCTTTTTCGGCGGTGCCCATCATGCTCCACAGTTCTTGCAACGCCACGCCTGGCAGGATCGCCAGCATTGGCTCGCCACGAAATTCATTGATCTCTCTTTGCAAGGCAAAGGTGGAAATCTTGTTGTTCAGGCCGAGCATGAACGCAGTGATGGCTTGCGGCGCCAGGTCCATATTGCGCGCCTGGTCGGCACTGATGCGGCCTTTGCCCTGGGCCGGCACGCCGTTGTGCCAGTCGATATGGATCGCTTCCATGCCGCCGAGGCTGATATGCAACGTGCGGTCCACTGGCGTGCCGGTGCGCTTGAGAATGCCGACTACCGTGAACGGTTTGTCGTCATGCTTGACCAGGCTGACCACTGCCACGCCATGGGCCAACACCAGCTTGTCGCCGAGTTTGTAATGCAGGGCGTCGGCCACTTCGGCGCCGAGCACCACTTCGAACGGGTCGGTGGCGAAGGTGCGGCCGCTGGCCAGCTCGAGGTTTTGCTTGCGCCCGTACTGGTAGTGTTCGAAGTAGGATTCGTTGGTGCCCATCACCCGGTAGCCGCGATGGGAGTCGCCGAGGGAGATCGGGATCGCCCATTTCACTTGAGGGCTGGCGGCGAAGTGCTCGTAGCTGTCCCAACGGATGTTGTTGGTGGCGTTGCCAATGCGGAACACCGAATACAGCAGCAGGTTGACCGAGCCGGAACGGGCGCCGACGATCAGGTCGGTACCGCTGATGGTGCTGGCGAAACTGTTACGCGCCTCGACGCGCACACGCTCCACCGCGAGCAGCAAGCAGACGGAAAGCGCGATGGCAAACGCGGTGAGGATCGCGGTGAAGCGGCGGTTAGCCAGGCTGGCCATGGCTAGACGGAACAGATACATCTCAAACCTCTGCGGGCATGGCGGCGCGATTGAGTTCGGCCAGCGACAGGTTGCGGTCGAACAGCGACGCCAGGCTCTGGTCATGGCTGACAAACAACAGGCTGGCGCCCGCTTCGCGGCATTCTGCGAACAGCAACTGCAGGAAGGCTTCGCGGGCGTCGTAGTCCAGGGCCGAGGTGGGTTCGTCGGCGATCACCAGTTCTGGCTGGCCGATCAGCGCTCGGGCAGCGGCCACCCGTTGTTGCTGGCCGATGGACAGCGAATCGGCACGGCGTTCCAGCAGGCTCGGGTCCTTCAAACCCAGGTGCGCGAGCAAGGTCGCGGCGGCCTGGTCGACACTGCCGTGGCGCTGTTTGGCCCGTTGCGCGCGCAGCTTGGAAAAGTGGCAAGGCAGTTCGACGTTTTCGCGTACCGACAGAAACGGCAGCAAGTTGAACTGCTGGAAGATATAGCCGGTGTGGTCCACACGGAAACGGTCACGAGCGCCGGCCGAGAGTTCGGTCAACTCCTGGCCGAGCAGGCGGATGCTGCCTTGGCTGGGTTTCTGCACGCCTCCCAACAGCCCGAGCAAAGTGGTCTTGCCACTGCCGCTCGGGCCCTTGAGAAACAGGGTTTCCCCGGGTTCCAGGCGGAACGCGGGAATGTCCAGCAACTGCGGGTGACCGGGCCAGTGGAAGCCCAGGTCGGACAGTTCGATTAACGCTTGAGTCATGGGAAGTCAGTGTCGCCTGGTAGTCGAAAATGGCGCAGATCCACTGTGGGAGCTGGCTTGCCTGCGATGGCATCGCTACGGTGTGCCTGCTGCACCGCGTCGCCTGTATCGCAGGCAAGCCAGCTCCCACAGGGACTGTGCTTTCAAGTCAGAACTTCAGGGTGGCGGCGGTTGCCGTCGCGTCAACACCTTGCTGACCGCTCGGGCCGATCAGTTGTACCTGAATTTTCTTGGTGGCGGGGAAGGTCTTGAACACTTGGCTCAAGTCTAGGTTGCCCAGGGCCGCCGGCGTGGCGCAGGTGAACTGGTAATGGGCGTGGATTTCACTGTGGTCGTGATCATGCTTGTGGGCGGCGGCGCCTTTGCCGTCGGTGGCGTGGTCATCGTCGTCATGCTCGGCCTCCGGTTTGTCGCCGAACAACGGGCTGTTGAGTTCCTGGCTGCTGACCACGCAACCTGCGGCTTTGGGCAGGTTGAACAGTGCCGATGGATTTTCCAGCTGTTTGCGCACGGCGGCGACCTTGGCTTTGTCGGCGTCGCTGGTGGCTGCATGTTCGAAACCCACCAGGTTCATGGCCGGGCTGTCCAGTTCCAGCTCCAGGGCCTGGCCGTCCAGTACGGCATTCAGGCGCCCGACGCCATGTTCATGGGCGCCGAGGCTGCCGTGTTCGTGGTCATGGTCTTCGTGAGCATGAGCGACAGCCAGTGGCAGCAGGGCAAACGGCAAAGCAAGCAGCAAACGGCGCATGAGAGGGCTCCAGGATGAAAGTTTTGTTATGTGATCTTATAACAATTGATCCGAGAGTTTGACCGCCCGCTTGGTGTTGCGCAAGCTGCATGGGAGCATGCCCGTCAGAAAAAATGCAGGAGTAAGGACGATGTTGCGAATTCGTGGAACCATCGGCGATCTGCCGGTGGACTTGACCCTGGAGCTGGACGACGGCGATTGGGCGCGATTGGGCGCCCAACTGCAGACCGCCCCAACGCCCAGCGCACCGGCTGCGGCGCCGGTCAAACAGAACGAAGACCTGTGGCAGAACGCCCAGGATTTGCTGCGCAAGGCCGGGCAACTCAATGGCCTGGAATTGCTCGACCAACTCGAAGGCTTGGCTGGCGATGCCGGGGCGGGCAAGCGCCTGCTGGTGCGCCTGCGCCACAGCGCGAGCGTGAAGGTGGCCAGCGGCGGCGACACACCGCTCTACACATGGGTTGGCCCTTTGTAGGAGCGAGCTCGCTCGCGAAAAACGTCAACGATAATGCGGGCATCCTGAATTAACGCGGTGCCTTTGGGTTTTTCGCGAGCAAGCTCGCTCCTACCAGGGTTGGGTTAGTACAGCGCGGCAAACAACTTGCGGCGGTACACCGTGACCCGGGGGTGATCATTGCCCAGCAATTCGAACACCTGCAGCAAGGTCTTGTGGGGCAGGCCTTCGCTGTAGCTGCGGTTGCGGATAAACAACTTGAGCAAACCTTCCAGCGCCGCGTCGTATTGCTGGCGCGCCAGTTGCTGGATCGCCAACTGATAGGCCGCTTCGTCGTCCTGGGGGTTTTGCGCCAGGCGGCTTTTCAGCTCGGCAGCGTCCGGCAAGTCCGCAGCCTGGCGCAGGAAGGTGATTTGCGCCTTGGCCCCGGCCAGGGCGGCCTTGTGCTCGTCGCTCTTGACCGCGTCGAGCACGGCCTGGGCTTCACCCAGCTCACCGCGCTCAGCCAGGCAACGTGCATACAGAATCAAGGCTGCGGCGTTGGTATTGTCCTCGCCCAACAACTGCACCAGCAGCGCTTCGGCCTCGCTGATACGCCCTTCGCTGAACAGCGCCTGAGCTTGCTCCAACGGGTCCGCCGCAGCCGGTGGCGGCATCTGCACGTGGGGCTCGAGCATCGCCCGTACCGCCGACTCCGGCTGTGCACCGGCAAAACCGTCTACTGGTTGGCCATCCTTGAACAGCACCACCGTCGGCAGGCTTTGAATACCAAAACGCGCCACGATGTCCTGTTCGGCTTCGCAGTCGATCTTGGCCAGCAGCAACTCACCCTGATAACTCTCGGCAATCTTCGCCAGCATTGGCATCAGTGCTTTGCAGGGGGCGCACCATTCGGCCCAGAAATCGACCAATACAGGCTTTTCGAAGGAGTTCTGGATAACGGCCTGATCGAAGTTGGCGGTGGTGACGTCGAAGATGTACGGCGTGGGCTCACTCATGGGGCGTCTCGAATAAAGCGGGAATGGGGGCAACTATAAGGGCTGGCGAGGTTGGCTGAAAGCATCGTGGTAGCTCCCATCTTGAAATGCATTCCCCTGTGGGAGCGGGCTTGCCCGCGATGGCCTCAAGCGCGCCGCGAATGGTACAGGCTCACCTTGCGAAACTCCCAAGGCTCGGCCAGGTCCGGCAGGGTCAGGGCCTCAAGGATCTCCAGCCGCGTGTAATCCGGATGCTGGAAATCCCGTACCCGCGAATCCGCCACCAGCGCTTCGCGGCCGCGGGTGAGGAACTGATCCAGCAACGGCAGGTTGGCGCGGTCGTAGAGCACGTCGGCCACCAGGATCAGGTCGAAGCGGTCGGCTTCGGCAAAAAAGTCTGCCGAATAACTCAGCGCCACCTGGTTGAGCTCGGCATTCGCACGGCAAGCGGCCAAGGCCAGTGGGTCCAGGTCGCAGGCCACCACCTCCAGGGCACCAGCTTTGACGGCGGCGATCCCGGCTACGCCCGAACCTGCGCCGAAATCCAGCACGCGTTTGCCGGCGACCCACTCGGGATGCGCTGCCAGGTAACGCGCCAACGCCAGGCCGCTGGCCCAGCAAAAACTCCAGTAGGGCGGCTCATGCAGGATGCGCCGGGTTTCTTCCTGGCTGAAGGCGCGGTCCATGTTGTCGGCGTCCAGCAGCCACAACGACAACGCGGTGCCCGGCAACGGGCAGGGCACCAATTGCGCATCGCCAATCAACGCGCTCAAGGCGTGTTGCAGGCCCAGCGGTGGCGTCATGGCGCCTTGACGAGTTGCAGGGGGCCGGTGCTCTGGGTGATCGCCTGGGTGACGCGCACGGCAGGCAGATGCAGGATCAGCTGGCCGGACTGGCTGGCGCGACCGCGCAATTCAACACGGGCACCGGCCGGGAAGGCTTCAGGGTTGAAGCGCAGACGGAAGGCCAAGGGCTTGCCGTTGCCGCTCAGTACGCTGCTGGCGAGCAGTTGCTGCGGGCGCGAACGGTCGTCGATGACCAAGAGCGCCATCTCGACTTCGGCACCGGCCGGCACGTTGGTCAGGCTGCCGCTGATTTCGCGCTGATAGGCGGGCAGGGGGCCGAGGTCTTCAATGCCTGGGACTTTTTTCTCTTGCGCGGGGGTTGGTTGAGGCGCGGCCGGCTTGGGGGCTTCGCTGCTGCAGGCGACCAGAAAACTGAACAGGCTGAGTAGAACGAGTGGTCGTAACTGCATGTACGGCTCCAGAAAGGACAAAATCCGTGGCTTAAAAAATATCAAACATATAAGCCTGCCTATATACCGTAAAGGCTATGGCTTGTCTTGCCACAGGGATGCGCTACCATGGCCCTCCCATTTTTTGTTGCCTGCCAACCATGCACTGTCCCTTCTGCGGTGCCAACGACACCAAGGTCATCGACTCGCGTCTGGTCGCCGAGGGCGACCAAGTGCGTCGCCGGCGCGAATGCCTGGCCTGTGGTGAACGTTTCACCACCTTCGAAACCGCCGAACTGGTGCTGCCGCGTCTGATCAAGTCCGACGGCAGCCGCCAGCCTTTCGACGAAGAAAAACTGCGCGCCGGTATGCAGCGCGCCCTGGAAAAACGCCCGGTGAGTGTCGAGCGCCTGGAAGCGGCGCTGGTGCATATCAAGCACAAGCTGCGGGCGACCGGCGAGCGCGAGGTCAAGAGCCTGGTGGTCGGTGAGCTGGTGATGGGCGAGCTGCAAAAGCTCGACGAAGTCGCCTATATCCGTTTTGCCTCGGTGTATCGACGCTTCCAGGACCTCAATGAGTTCCGCGAAGAGATCGACCGCCTGGCCCGTGAGCCCTCCAAACAATGACCTCTGAACAGGCTGTGCTCGACGCCCATTACATGGCCCGCGCCCTCGAATTGGCGCGCAAGGGCCTGTACACCACGCACCCCAACCCGCGGGTTGGCTGCGTGATAGTGCGTGACGGGCAGATTGTCGGCGAAGGCTGGCATGAGCGTACCGGCGAGCCCAATGCCGAGCCCAATGCCCTGCGCGCCGCTGGCGACAAGGCCCGTGGCGCGACGGTGTACGTGACCCTTGAACCGTGCAGCCATCATGGCCGTACACCGCCCTGTGCCGATGCGCTGGTGACAGCCGGTGTCGCGCGGGTGGTAGCCGGCATGCAGGACCCGAACCCCGAAGTGGCTGGCCGAGGCATGCAACGCCTGGCCCAGGCCGGTATCGAGGTTCGTAGTGGTGTGCTGGAAACCGAAGCGCGGGCGCTTAACCCGGGTTTCCTCAAGCGCATGGAGCACGGCTTGCCGTTTGTGCGGGTCAAGTTGGCGATGAGTCTGGACGGCCGCACGGCGATGGCCAGCGGCGAAAGCCAATGGATCACCGGCCCCGCTGCCCGTGCTGCGGTACAACGCTTGCGCGCCGAGGCCAGTGTGGTGTTGACCGGTGCCGACACGGTACTGGCCGACGGTGCCCGCTTGACCGTACGCGCTGCCGAACTGGGCCTGGACGACGCAACCACCGCCCTGGCCGTGTCGCCCCCGCCGCTGCGCGTGCTGATCGATGGCCGCCTGCGGGTGCCGCTCAACGCGCCGTTCTTCAAGGCCGGCCCGGCATTGGTCATCACCTGCGTCACCGCGCAGAACCAGTTCCCCCGTGGCCCTGAGTGCCTGGTGGTACCGGGCGTGGACGGCCAGGTTGACCTGCGCTCGGCATTGGTCGCCCTGGCTGCCCGTGGCGTCAACGACGTGCTGGTGGAAGCGGGCCCAAGCCTGGCCGGTGCGTTTGCCCAACAAGGGCTGGTGGATGAATACGTGATATTCATCGCTTGCAAGTTCCTCGGCTCCGCTGCCCGCCCGTTGCTGGACTGGCCGCTTGAGAAACTCGCCGACGCGCCCCAACTCAAGATCACTGACATGCGCGCTGTAGGCGACGACTGGCGAGTCACTGCCATTCCGGTCCCGACAGCGAGCGTATAATTCCCGGCCTGCGCTTAAGCGTCAGCCCCTCGTTTTCAGGAGTACGAAATGTTCACCGGCATTATCGAATCCATCGGCAGCATCCGTGCAATGACCCACAAAGGCGGCGATGTCCGCCTGCTGGTTGAAACCGGCAAGCTGGACCTCGGCGACGTCAAGCTGGGCGACAGCATTGCCGTCAGCGGCGTGTGCCTGACCGTCATCGAGCTGCCAGGCAACGGCTTTGCCGCCGATGTCAGCCGGGAAACCCTGGACTGCACCGCGATGAACGATCTTGCGGCCGGCAGCCCGGTGAACCTGGAAAAAGCCCTGACGCCGACCACCCGCCTGGGCGGTCACCTGGTCAGCGGCCACGTCGACGGCGTCGGCGAAGTGGTGGCCCGCAGCGAAAACGCCCGCGCCGTGGAATTCCGTATCCGCGCGCCCAAAGAGCTGGCCAAGTACATCGCCCACAAAGGCTCGATCACAGTCGATGGCACCAGCCTGACCGTGAACGCCGTGAATGGCGCCGAATTTGAACTGACCATCATTCCCCACACCCTCAGCGAAACCATCATGGCCTCGTACCAGCCGGGCCGCCGGGTGAACCTGGAAGTGGACTTGCTTGCCCGTTACCTGGAGCGCCTGTTGCTGGGCGAAAAGGCCGCAGAGCCTGCATCAGGCAACATCACCGAAAGTTTTCTGGCCGCTAACGGCTACCTGAAATCCTGACCAAGGGGGTGCCGCGTGGCGCTCAATAGCATCGAAGAACTGGTTGAAGACATCCGCCAAGGCAAGATGGTCATCCTCATGGATGACGAAGATCGCGAGAACGAAGGCGATATCATCATGGCCGCCGAAGCGTGCAAGCCTGAGCATATCAACTTCATGGCCAAGCACGCCCGTGGGCTGATCTGCATGCCCATGAGCCGCGAACGCTGTGAATTGCTCAAGCTGCCGTTGATGGCGCCGCGCAATGGCTCGGGTTTCGGCACCAAGTTCACCGTGTCGATTGAAGCCACCACGGGCGTCACCACCGGCATTTCCGCCGCAGACCGAGCCCGCACCGTGCAAGCCGCCGCCGCGAAAGACGCCAAGGCCGAAGATATCGTCAGCCCCGGCCACATCTTCCCGCTGATGGCCCAGCCGGGCGGTACCCTGGCCCGTGCCGGCCACACCGAAGCCGCCTGCGATTTGGCGCGCATGGCCGGTTTCGAGCCAAGCGGGGTGATCTGCGAAGTGATGAATGACGATGGCACGATGGCCCGTCGTACTGAACTCGAAGCCTTTGCCGCCGAGCACAACCTCAAGATCGGCACCATCGCCGACCTGATTCACTACCGCATGATCCACGAACGTACCGTTCAGCGGATTGCCGAGCAGCCACTGGACAGTGAACTGGGCCAATTCAATTTGGTGACCTACCGTGATTCAGTGGAAGGCGACGTGCACATGGCCCTGACCCTCGGCAACATTTGCGCAGAAGAGCCGACCCTGGTACGCGTACACAACATGGACCCACTGCGTGACCTGTTGATGGTCAAGCAGCCGGGCCGCTGGAGCCTGCGCGCCGCTATGGCTGCGGTTTCCGAGGCGGGGAGCGGGGTGGGGCTGTTGCTCGGTCACCCGCTCGATGGTGACGTGTTGCTGGCGCACATCCGCGAAACCGCCGACGCCGTGCCGGTGAAAAAACCGACCACCTACAGCATCGTCGGTGCCGGTTCGCAGATCCTGCGCGACCTGGGCGTGCGCAAAATGCGCCTGATGAGCGCACCGATGAAGTTTAATGCGATATCCGGATTCGACCTGGAAGTTGTAGAATACGTGCCCTCCGAATAAAGGCCGGCGATTTTTGCCCCTTGTTCGCGGTTAAATCATCACTAAGGGACGCACTTTTCGCGTCCCGGCTCTTTAAGAGATTTGTCGAATGACCCTGAAGACCATCGAAGGTACCTTCATCGCCCCCAAAGGCCGCTATGCCCTGGTGGTTGGCCGCTTCAACAGCTTCGTGGTTGAAAGCCTGGTAAGCGGTGCCGTTGACGCCCTGGTTCGCCACGGTGTGAGCGAGAGCGATATCACCCTTATCCGTGCGCCTGGCGCCTTCGAAATTCCACTGGTTGCGCAAAAAGTTGCTCAGCAGGGTGAATACGCGGCGATCATCGCCCTGGGCGCAGTGATCCGTGGCGGTACCCCGCACTTCGAATACGTGGCCGGCGAATGCACCAAGGGCCTGGCCCAGGTGTCCATGGAGTTCGGCGTGCCAGTCGCTTTCGGCGTACTGACCGTGGATTCCATCGAGCAAGCCATCGAGCGTTCCGGCACCAAGGCCGGTAACAAAGGCGCCGAAGCTGCCTTGTCCGCCCTGGAAATGGTCAGCCTGCTGTCGCAGTTGGAGGCCAAGTGATTTCCGACGAAAGCGATCGTTTCAACCCGCGCGAGCCTCGCCCTGCGGACGCCGGCAAGCCTTCCAAGAACGAAAAGCGTCGCGCTGCTCGTCAACTGGCCACCCAGGCGCTGTACCAGCGTCACCTGGCAGGTGCTTCGCTGAACGAGATCGAAGCGCAGTTTCGCGTTGACAACGATTTCACCTTCGCCGATCTGCCGTACTTCCACGACATCCTGCACGGCGTGCATGCCAACCTGACCGAGATCGACACAGCCCTGGCGCCATGCCTGGACCTGACCATCGAAGAACTCGACCCGGTTGAGCTGTGCGTGATGCGCCTGTCCACCTGGGAGCTGCTCAAGCGCGTTGACGTGCCGTACCGCGTCGTGATCAACGAGGGCATCGAACTGGCGAAAGTCTACGGTTCGACCGACGGCCACAAGTTCGTCAACGGCGTGCTCGACAAACTGGCCCCGCGCCTGCGTGAAGCCGAAGTGAAGGAACACAAGCGCTAATCTGCGCTTGATTCCTCAATGGGTGAGTTTGAGCTGATCCGCACATACTTCGCCGCCGCGCCCTGTGCGCAAGGTGGCGAAGGCATTGCCCTGGGGATCGGCGACGACTGCGCCTTGCTGGCGCTTCCCGCCGGGGAGCAACTGGCAGTCTCCACCGATACGCTGGTGGCAGGTGTGCATTTTGCCGACCCCTGTGACCCGTTCCTGCTCGGCCAGCGCTCGCTGGCCGTGGCGGTGAGCGACCTGGCCGCCATGGGCGCCCACCCCCTCGCCTTTACCCTTGCCCTGACCACGCTGAGCGTCGAAGCCGATTGGCTGCAACGCTATGCCCAAGGCTTGAACGCCATGGCGCAAAGCTGCGGCGTAGGCTTGGTGGGCGGCGATACCACCCGTGGGCCGCTGAGCCTGACCCTGACCGTGTTCGGCCGTGTGCCGGCTGGCCAGGCCTTGACGCGCAGCGGTGCACAGCCGGGCGACCTGCTGTGTGTGGGTGGCGAGTTAGGCAATGCCGCTGGCGCCTTGCCGCTGGTAGTGGGGCAACGCACGGCTGACGCAGCCATCGCCGAGCCGCTGCTGGCGCATTACTGGTCGCCGCAACCGCAGCTGGCCCTGGGGCTGGCGCTGCGCGGCAAGGCGACAGCGGCCATGGATATCTCTGATGGGCTGTTGGCCGACTGTGGGCATATCGCCAAGGCGTCAGCCGTGCGCCTGGTGGTTGAGCGCCAGCGGTTGCCGTTGTCCGAGGCCTTGCTGGCGTTTGTTGGTGAAGACCAGGCTCACGTGGCGGCGCTGAGCGGGGGCGACGACTATGTGCTGGCGTTCACCTTGCCGCCGTCCGAGTTGGCGCCGTTGCAGGCGGATGGCTGGCCGGTGCATGTGGTCGGCCGGGTCGAAGCGGGGCAGGGCGTGACGCTGCTCGACGTCAACGGCCAGGACATCACCCCGGCTGTGCGCGGCTACCAGCATTTTCGCCAGACGCCCTAAGCCGGCGGTCTGCGCTACCCTTTATACGATTATCCCGAGAAAGAGGCCGTGACTATGGCTGCATGCCGCTGGCTGCTGATCGTGCTGTGTACCTTCGCTTCCCTGGCCCAGGCGGACACTCCCATGCCCGGCAAAATCGTGCTGGCCAGTGAAGAGTGGAACGACTACACCAACAAAGATGGCAGCGGCCTGGCCTGGGACCTGTTGCGCCAAGTCTTTGAACCGGCTGGCATCACCGTGCACATCCGCAGCGTACCCTACACCCGCTCGGTCGGCCTGGCCCAGCGTGGTGAAGTGGATGGTTGTCTCGGCACCTATCGCGATGAGGCCAGCGGTGTGCTGTACCCGCGCAGGAACTTCGACGCCGATCATGTCTACGCCCTCGGGTTGGCCACTACGCCGACACCGACCCTGGCGACCTTGGGCAACTACCGCCTGGCCTGGGTGCGCGGCTATAAATACGAGGAATACCTGCCCACCGTGCGCCGCTTCAACCAGATCGAACGGCGCGACGGGATCTTGCCAATGCTGCAACACGGTCGCGCCGATTTTTATATCGACGCCCTCACCGAAGCCAAGTACGTGCTCAGTCAGGCGCAAGACCCAGCACTGTTCAAGCTCACCCATATCGCTGAACTGCCGCTCTACGTAGCCTTTGCCGATAACGAGCGCGGCAGGGCATTGATGACCGTGTATGACCAGCGTCTGGCCAGCCTGATCAAGACCGGTGAGCTGAAGGCAATTTTCGACCGTTGGAAACAGCCCTACCCCTTCTAGGAGCGAGCTTGCTCGCGAAAAACCCATAGACGCCGCGTTGATTCAGAATATCCGCGTCATCGTTGACCACTTTCGCGAGCAAGCTCGCTCCTACATAGAATCAATCCAAAGGCCAATCGAACCTATTGATCTTTATCAGCGATAATTCAGCTTAAGCGTCTGTAGGAACGTGCTGTTACAATGCCCGCCTCTGTGAAATCTGAAATCAGGAGCACACGGTGCCCGTCGTTTTCGTCGCCGCTTCCAAGCTGCCTACCCCTTTTGCCACGTTCACCATGAACGGCTTTCTTGAAGAAGCCACCGGGCGCGAGCACGTTGTGCTCAGCCTCGGCGACATCACCGATGGTGCGCCGGTGCTGGGGCGTGTGCATTCCGAGTGCCTGACCGGCGATGCGCTGTTCAGCCAGCGCTGTGACTGCGGCTCGCAACTGGAGGCTGCACTGCAAGCCATCGCCCGTGAAGGCCGTGGCGTGTTGCTGTACTTGCGTCAGGAAGGCCGGGGCATTGGCCTGTTGAACAAGATTCGTGCCTACGAGCTGCAAGACGGCGGCGCCGACACCGTCGAGGCCAACGAGCGCCTGGGCTTTGCTGCCGACCAGCGCGACTACGCCATCTGCCTGCCGATGCTCGAGCACCTGGGGGTCAAATCCCTGCGTCTGATGACCAACAACCCGCGCAAGGTCAAAGCCTTGACCGAGATGGGCATCACCGTGGCCGAGCGCGTGCCGTTGCACACCGGGCACAACCCGCACAACAAACTCTACCTGGCCACCAAAGCCAGCAAGCTCGACCACATGATGGGCAACGAGCACCAGGGCGAGGTCGACCGCGCGTGACCCGTGGCCAGGTGAAACGGCGACTGTCCTTCAACTGGTGGCAGTACCTGGCGCTGGCATTGCTGCCCTTGTTCGTGATCAACCTGCTGTTTGGCCGTGCTGAATCCTTGTTGCCCGTATTGGCCATGCCGTTCTTCATCGCTGGCGTGGCCTCAATGTTTCTCAGCCTGCGTTATTTTCATGCCTATAAACACGCGCTGATCGCCACGTCTAAAGCCCTGGATACCGCCGAAGAACCGGCAGCCTGGATCACCCTGGCGGCGCGTCGGCGCACGGCCTTGCTGGTTGCAGCATTACCGGCCTGGATTGGCGCGCTGGCGGTGTTCGTCGGCCTGGAGGCGGTGCCGTTGTTTCTGTTGGCACTGTCGACGCTGGTGCTGTTCTACCTCTATCGCATACCGCGTCAGTTGGGATGAGGCGCTACTGGCTGGCGCTGCTACTGGTATTCAGTGCCCAGGCGTTGGCGGTCGAACGCGTCGTCAGCCTGGCGCCGTCACTCTCAGAAATCGTGCTTGAGCTGGGTGCCGAGGACTTGTTGGTCGGCGTGCTTGACGGTGGTGACCGCCCGGCGGCGTTGGCGAAGGTGCCCTCGGTCGGGCACTACGGCCAGTTGGACATGGAGCGCCTGCTCAGCCTCAAGCCCGACCTGATCCTGCTCTGGCCTGGCAGCGTCGGCCCGGCCCAGCGCGAGCAGCTCCAGCGGTTGAATATCCCGGTGTACGTCGCCGAACCCCACAGCCTTGAACAACTGACCGCCCAGGTGCAGGCCATTGCCGAGCAATTGGGCCGCGCTGAGGCCGGGCACCAGCTCGCGGCACAATTGCGCCAGCGCTTGGCCGAGTTGCGCCAGCGCTACCAGCGGGCTGAGCCGCTGCGGGTGTTCTACCAAGTGTGGAACCAGCCGCTGTACACCGTGGGCGGTGGGCAGATCATCAGCGATGCCCTCAGTGTGTGCGGGGCGCGCAATGTGTTTGATGACCTGAAGTTGCCGGCGCCGCAGGTGAATATCGAGTCGGTGCTGGCGCGTGATCCCGAGGTGATCCTGGTGGGGGATCAGGCTCAGAGGGAGGCCTGGAAGGCATGGCCGGCGATGGCTGCTCGGGTGCGGTTAGTGCCGGACAAGGGCCTGGAGCGGCCCAGCGGGCAGATGTTGGAGGCGGTGGGGCGGTTGTGCCAGGTGATTGCGCCGAACCTGTGACAACGCTATCGCAGGCAAGCCAGCTCCCACAATTGAAATGCATTCCCCTGTGGGAGCTGGCTTGCCTGCGATGACGCCGGTTCAGGTTACTTAGATCTCAGGGGTCCACGTCACCCCAACCATCCACACCCGACCTTCTTCACGATAATTCTGGCTTTCCCCGAGGTAGCTGTACTTCGCCCGTGCATAAGACTTGTCCAGCACGTTATCCACCTTCAGCGACAACGACACCTCCCGGTTCAACGCCCAACTACTGCGCAGCCCCAACAAGGCATAACCGCCCATACGGTTGCGGTTGGCTTCATCGTCGTAGCTGCTGCTGATCGCTTGCCAGCTGGCGCCGAGACCGAGTTGATCAAATTGCCGGTCCAGATCCAGGTTCACTGTTCGCCGTGCGCGACGTGCCAGGGTGTGGCCGCTGTCACGGTCACGCGGGTCGATAAGCGACAGGCCCAGGTTGCTCTGCCAGCCAAACAGTTCCTGCTTGAGCGCCGCTTCAAAGCCGTTGATCCGCGCCGACGCCACGTTTTGCGGCTTGCCGGCGTCAAGGATGATCGCGTCGCTCAGGTCGGTGCGATACAGCGAGGCTTCCAGACGTGCGCTGTCGGTCAGCTGGCTGCGCCATTGCAGCTCGTAGCTCTTTGATGTCTCGGGCTGCAGGTTTGGGTTGCTGTACTGCGTGTCGGGGTAATAGAGGTCGTTGAAGGTCGGCGCGCGAAAGCCTTCGCTATAGCTCAAGAGCAGGTCATTGTCAGGGTTGACCGGCACAGTCAGGGTGCCGCTCCAACTGCTCTGGCCGCCGAACTGCTGGTTCTGGTCGCGGCGCAGGCCCAGCTCGGTGGAAAACCATTGGCTATGGAAGCGGTGCTGCACGAAGGCCGCCCGGTTCCAGCGGCCGTTTTCGGTAAAGGTGGTGGAACCGTGGAAACGGTCTTCGTACCAGTCGCCGCCGACGATCAGGCTGTTTTGCTCATTCAGGCTCAGGTCGTTTTGCCAGTTGACCGAGTCGCGGTAGGTATTGAACGCGCTGAAGTCATCGCTGAGGGTGTCACGCTTGGTGTCGCGGTTTTCGCTGTGGCCCAGCTCCAGGCGCGACTGCCAGCTGTCATTGAGCTTGGCATCGAGATAGCCGCTGGCGCTGCTCACGGTGTAGTCGGTGTAGGGTTTCTGGCCGACGCTCTGCCCGGTGGCGCCGTCGTAGCGGCCATAACTGTTGTCGTACTCCGACTTGCCACGGTTATCCAACAGGTTGAAACCCACCTCCAGCTCATCGCTGAACGAATGGCTGAGGTTCAGGCTGATGGACTGATTGCGGTAGGCATCATGGTCGCCGTCACTGGGAAACGACGCGTGGCTCGCGTTGATACCGGCAGTTTCATCCAGGCTCGCGCCCAGGTTGAAACGCGTGTGTTCATCGCCGCCCGACAGGCCCAGGCTGCGCTCCCAGGTCTGGTTGCTGCCAAAGCCCAGCTTCAAGCGCGGCTGCAAGCCTTGCTCGGCATTGCGCCGGGTAAACACCTGAATCACCCCGCCAATCGCATCACTGCCGTAGATCACCGAGCGTGAACCGCGCAGCACTTCCACCCGTTCAATCTGATCGACGTTGAGGTATTGCAAGCCGCTGTCGCCGGAGGTGGTGTTGGCGATGCGTTGGCCGTCCACCAGCACCAGGCTCTGCGCCGACTTGGTGCCGCGAATGAAAATCCCCGGCAAACTGCCACGCCCACCGGTTGGCGCAACTTGCACGCCCGGCACGCGGCTGAGCAGGTCGGTGACGCTGGTGGGTTGCAGGCGGTCGATGTCGGCACGGGTGAAGACGGTGTTGGCGGCGCTGCTGTCATTACGCGCCTGCACTTGGCGGTTGGCGCTGATGACCACGTCGGAGAGCTTCAGAGCCTGGTCGCGGGTGTCGGCGAGCAGGTCAGCGCAGGGCAGAAGCAGCAGGGCAAGGCACAGGCGTTTCATGGGCTGTCCATAGCATTCGAAGGTCATGCAAAACCATTGTGGGAGCTGGCTTGCCTGCGATAGCGGTGTATCTGACACATTGTTAGCGAATGTGCCGCCGTCATCGCAGGCAAGCCAGCTCCCACATGTGGGGATGGTTATAGATTCAAGAGCGCCAGGCGCTCGCGAACAGACGCCTCGATACCCGCCTCATCCAACCCGCATTCAGCCAGCATCTGCGCCGGCTTGGCGTGTTCGACGTACACATCCGGCAAGCCCAGGTGCAGCACCGATTTGAGGATGTTCTCCCGCGCCAGGAACTCGCTGACCGCCGCACCCGCGCCGCCCATGATGGCGTTTTCTTCGACGGTCACCAGCAGTTCATGGCCAGCAGTGATCTCGCGCACCAACGCTTCATCCAGTGGCTTGACGAACCGCATGTCGACCACGGTGGCGTCGATCTTCTCAGCGACTTTCAAGGCTTCGGCCAGTTGCACGCCAAATACCAGGAATGCAGTTTTGCTGCCTTGGCGACGCACGATGCCTTTACCGATTTCAATCGGCTCCAGGTCTTTTTCGATCACGGCGTTCGGGCCGGTGCCGCGCGGGTACCGAACGGCTGCCGGGCCGTTGTACAGGTGGCCGGTGCTGAGCATCTTGCGCAGTTCGTTCTCGTCGCTCGGGGTCATCACCAGCATGCCGGGGATGCAGCGCAGGTACGACAGGTCGAAACTGCCGGCATGGGTCGGGCCGTCTTCGCCTACCAGGCCGGCGCGATCGATGGCGAACAGCACATCGAGGTTCTGCACCGCCACATCGTGAACCAGCTGGTCATAACCGCGTTGCAGGAAGGTGGAGTAGATCGCCACTACCGGCTTGGCGCCTTCGCAGGCCATGCCGGCCGCGAAGGTCACGGCATGTTGCTCGGCAATCGCCACGTCGAAGTAACGCAGCGGGAAACGCTCGCTGAACGCCACCAGATCGGAGCCTTCCTTCATCGCCGGGGTAACACCCACCAGACGCGGGTCGGCGGCGGCCATGTCGCATAGCCATTCGCCAAACACACCGGAATACTTCGGCCCGCTGGCCTTTTTCGGCGCGGCGGCGGGGGCATCGAGGGGTTCGAGCTTGGTGATCGCGTGGTAACCAATCGGGTCGACTTCCGCCGGAGCGAAACCTTTGCCTTTTTTGGTGACGATATGCAGGAACTGCGGGCCCTTGAGGTCGCGCATGTTGCGCAACGTCGCGATCAGGGTGGGAAGGTCGTGGCCGTCGATAGGGCCAATGTAGTTCCAGCCCAACTCTTCGAACAAGGTGCCGGGTACCAGCATGCCCTTGGCATATTCTTCGGTGCGACGCGCGATTTCCCACGCACCAGGCAGACGCGACAGTACTTTCTTGCTGCCTTCGCGCATGCTGGCGTAGGTACGGCTGGAGAGGATCTTCGCCAGGTAATTGGACAGGCCACCGACATTGCGTGAAATCGACATGTCGTTGTCGTTGAGGATCACCAACATGTTGGCGTCCACTTCCGGCGCATGGTTCAGCGCTTCGAAGGCCATGCCGGCGGTCAGCGCGCCATCCCCAATCACCGCAATCGCCTTGCGCTCACTGCCTTGCAGGCGGGCGGCAATGGCCATGCCCAGCGCTGCACTGATGGACGTACTGGAGTGGCCGACGCCAAAGGTGTCGTACTCGCTCTCGGCACGGCGCGGGAAGGCGGCCAGGCCGTCCTTCTGGCGCAGGCTGGCCATGCGCTCGCGACGGCCGGTGAGGATTTTATGCGGATACGCCTGGTGGCCCACGTCCCACACGAGCCGGTCGTCCGGGGTGTCGAACACGTAATGCAAGGCGATGGTCAGCTCGATCACGCCCAGCCCGGCGCCAAAATGCCCACCGGTCTGGCCGACCGTGTAGAGCAATTCCAGGCGCAACTCATCGGCCAGGGTTTCCAGCTCGGCTTCACCCAGTCGACGCAGGCCGTCCGGCGTGGCAGCACGGTCGAGCAGGGGCGTAGACGGGCGTTTGCGGGGAATCTCTTGAAACGTCGTGGGCATCAGGCGAATCGTTATAGGTATAGAAGAGGCGGCAGTTTACCTCAAGCCGTGCAAACTGCCCACGCAGAGGGCCGAACTTGGCCCATATGCGGCGCAAATGGCCGCGGCTGTCAGTGGCGACGTTCGACGATATACCGCGCCAGGTCACGCAGTGGCTCGGCCGCCGCGTCGAAAGGTCGCAGGGCGTCCAGGGCCTGGTCACGCAGCTCGATGGCATACGCCTTGGCGGCTTCCAGCCCCAACAATGCAGGATAAGTCGGCTTGTCCCGTGCGATATCGGCGCCTTGGCGTTTGCCGAGGGTGGCGGTGTCACTTTCCACGTCGAGAATATCGTCTTGCACTTGGAAGGCCAGGCCGATAGCGCGGGAATAGGTCTGCAGGGCCGCCAATTGCTCCGCGCCGGCGCGGCCACTGGCCAGGGCGCCCAACTGCACGGCGGCTTCAATCAGGGCACCGGTCTTGTGGCGATGCATGTGTTCCAGGGCTTTTTGATCGAGCTTGAGACTAACCGAGCCCATGTCGATGGCCTGCCCGCCGACCATTCCAGCCGGGCCCGCGGCGTGGGCCAGGGCGGTGACCATGCGCAGGCGGATCTCGGCGTTGACGCTGCTCAAACGCGGGTCCAGCAATGCGCTGAACGCCAGGCTCTGCAAGCCATCGCCCGCCAGGATCGCATACGCCTCGTCGAAGGCTTTGTGGGTGGTGGGCTGGCCGCGCCGCAGATCGTCGTCGTCCATGGCTGGCAAATCGTCATGCACCAGGGAATAAGCGTGTATCAGCTCCACCGCACACGCCGCGCCATTGGCCTCGGCCGCCGGCGCGCCCAGGGCTTCGCAGGCCGCATAGGCCAGCAACGGGCGCACCCGCTTGCCACCATTCATCACGCTATAGCGCATGGCTGCATAGAGGCGCGTCATTTCCGGGCTTGGCGCAACAAACAGGGGCTCCAGCGCGGCATTCACCCGGGCTTGGCTACTGGCCTGATATGCGCTGATCATTCCGGCTGTTCCGCATCGAAAGGTTCTTCGGCCAACTCCCCGTCACGCTCCAGCAACACTTGGACCTTCTGCTCCGCCTGCGCCAGCGCGCTCTGACAGTCGCGGGTCAGGCCGATGCCTTGCTCAAACGCCGTCAACGAGTCTTCCAGCGACAACTCGCCGTTCTCCAGACGCTCGACCAAGGCTTGCAGGTCGGCGAGGGATTGTTCGAAATCGAGTGCAACTTTTTTGCGGGCCATGGCGGCAATTCCGGTAGACGGTAAACCGGCGCGACACTAGCAGACATGGGGGATTGGGGCAAATGAGTGGGGGTTACTCGTAAGGGGTATTGACGTGATAACGCGTACTGCGGCCGCCCCCGGGGAGGCGCACCAGGCAGTTTTTCTCCAGCAGGTCTGCCAGGTGCCGCGTCGCAGTCGCCTTGGACACTTTGGCCTCCGCTTGGTATTGCGCGGCGCTGATGCCCTGTTCGACGCCCCGCTCACCACCATCGAGCAGGCGATTGAGTACCTTGACCTGCTCGACCGAGAGCGAGACGGCACGGTGCTGCTGCCAAAACCGGCTCTTGGCCAGTACCCTGTCAATCCGTGTCATCGCCTGCTGCAGGCTGCGCAACAGGGTTTTAAGGAACCATTCCAACCAGTCGGTGATATCCAAAGTGGCCTTCTGACTGGACTCCAAGGCGGTGTAGTAACCGGCCCGATCTTCAAGGATGCTGGCCGACATGGCGTAAAAGCGAATGGCGTGGTGTTCACCCTGAGCCAAGGCCAAGTCAGTGATGGCGCGCGCCAGGCGACCATTGCCATCATCGAAAGGATGCAAGGTGATGAACCAGAAGTGCGCAACACCTGCGCGAACCAATGGATCCAGTTCAGGTTGATTGCGACTGGTTTCGAACCACTCCAGGAAATCATCCACAGCGTGCTCCAGGCCCTGACGTGGCGGCGCCTCGAAGTGCACGGTCGGTCGATCAAGCCTGCCCGACACCACCTGCATCGGTTCATTGCCCCTCAACGCGCCGACGCTGAGCTCGCGTGTGGCAAAGCCTGCCTCTGGCGTTGGGAACAACAAATGGTGCCAATTCATCAACCGCGCAAGGGTGAACGGCTGCGCATAGTGTTCGGTGGCATCCATCATCAGGTCGGCCAGCCCTTCACTGCGGCGGCTGACCTGACCGTCTTTCGTGGCCTCCAAGCCCATCCGTCGCGCCAGGGAGGAGCGCACCGAACCGACGTTCAATTGCTCACCCTCGATGGCCGAAGAGGTCAAAATATTTTGCAGCAGCGTATCCAATTCATTCTGCGCGCTGACTGCCTGGCTGACAGAACCCAGCATTCCCAATAGCTTGCCTTGGGCCTGCCCACACTCGCGCAGCAAGGCCGCCAGCCGCCCAGGCTGCCAGTGAAAGTGAGGCCAGTCGGTGTGTTGCCAGATCCAGTTCGGATGATCCATGGGGAGGGCCTAGGTGCGTGAGCCAAATAGAGGAGCTATTCGGCTCATTTTGTGAGCCGATTGTGTGACGAATTCGGCTCATGGTCTAGGGGTGACCCGCTTATCAAGGAGTATGCGGCGCAGTGGTTGAAGTCGTGCTCAGACGTTTGTTGGGTATAGATGAATGGTATTTACTCTCAACTCTACTAAATCGAGTTCCTGTCTTATTGGTTTATCGAGCTCAATAAGGATTATTGAGTCGCCAAGCTTTAATGCGGCACAACTATCGTCTCCATCTTGAATGAGTTTGCCAATTATGGAATGTGTGTCATTGGTAAAGGTGATCTGTGGTGTATTTTCAATCGACGGCATGATGTTTTTTTGCCAAGAAAATACTTCGTCCAGCTCGAACTCTACGTCTAGATCTTCACCAATTTCTGGTGCGGGATCGCTCCATAAAGCCACACCGTCTCCGAAGGGTGAGTTGAATCTCACACGTAGGATGTCTTGGTCAGAAACCACGTAGGTTACTCTTATCTTCATTTGGCTTTGGGTGCTGTATTTTATAATTGATTTAATATGCCTAAGTTTTCAAACAACAAGAGCTAGCGGTTTGGATATTCTAAAATTTTGCAAAGTCAACATCACCCTCAAATGAAATGCAAGCAATCCAGTCTAGCGGTTTTTGAAGTATGTACGTATGTTGGGGGGTTGTCGAAAAAAATTGTAGTGCATGCATAAGTCCGGAGGTCGTAATTGAATATGCATTGTCGGTTGCATCGCCGATGAAAATTACATTCCGCTCGGTAGTGGATTTTATTTTTTTCTCTAATTTCTCTAGCGTGACTTGCGAAGAGGATGGGCCGATATAAGTTTTCTCCTTAAAAAAACTCCAAGCTATTTGGCTTCCTGAAAAAGGGATGGTCTCATTTGTTAACTCAACAATTAAATCGTGTTCGGCTTCTGACAGAATGCTGAATTTGACGCTCATTTTCTTGAGGTCGTTGATTATTTCGTCGTCAAGGTAGCTCATTTCTTTGCGAACCTCTTGGTGAGCTGAAGCACAGTTTTTGACGTGCCTTCAAAAGTGTAATGAGGACCGTTCTTTCTGTGGGTCCATACATTAATATGAGCGCCATGCCTTTCGTCGTATTCAATACGATAACCAGTTCTCGCGTCAGCTGTTTGCATCCCGATGGGCTGACCTTTACGTTCACCGAATTTTCCTACTTTTGGTTTTTCCGCCCGAAAGTCGTTTTCCAGTAACCATTCAAGGGCTTTGTTCAGCGCTTGCTCATAGGTTGCGGAATGAGTTGAACTCCCTACCTTTGGAGTTTCTTCTTCATGTTTATGAGAAGCTTGGCCTTTTTGTCCTGGGCAATTGCCACGAGTGCACGCTAATCCTAGCGGATCCACCCACCCCGTAGGATTGGGCACGTACTGATACCCATTGATCCCACCCGCCAACTTCACCGGATCCAGCGTGAGGTAACGACCAATGTCCGGATTGTAGTAGCGATGGCGGTTGTAGTGCAGCCCGCTTTCTTGGTCGAAATACTGTCCTTGGAAACGCAGCGGATTTTCGATTTTGCCTACGTCGAGGCGGGCGATCTGGCCGTAGGCGCGGTAGTGGGCGGACCAGACGATTTCGCCGTCTGGGGCGGTGAGTTCTTGTGGGGTACCGAGGTGGTCGAGTTGGTAGTGGTAGGGCTTGGTGTCCTTTGGACCATAGCCTTCCAGCAGCGCCAATGGGCGGAAGCTGTCCGGTTCGTAGATGTAGCTGCGATGACAGTCCGCATGGTGTTCGGCAATCAGCTTGTCGCCTTGCCAGAAAAACTCCGTGGTTTTGTCATCTACGGTTTTGCTGATGCGCCGCCCAAACGTGTCATAGCGATAACTGGCGGTTTCGCCGTTCGGTTTTGTGACGCCGATCAGTCGATGCAGGCAGTCGTAGCGGTATTCGGTGACGAGTTGATGACCCTTGCCTCGCCGTTCGCGGATCAGGTTTCCGAAGGCGTCGTAGTCGTAATGGCGGTCGCCCTGGATCACCAGGCGGTTGGCCGCGACAATGTCTGGGCCAGGGCGGTCTTGCATGAGCAAGTTTCCCGCCGGGTTATGGCCGAAGCGTTCCTGCACGTCTTGGGAGTGATCGGCGCGGGTCAGGCGGGCGAGGGGGTCGTAGTGGTAGCGGTGTTCGCCTTTGCGGGTGTCGAGCAGGCGGGTGAGGTTGCCG
>NZ_NKRF01000131.1:0-78131 GCF_003408955.1 Pseudomonas sp. GL93 | reverse complement strand
CTCGCTGAGCCGATTGCTGCTGACGGCCAAGCGGCTGTCTTCGATGTAATTGTTGGTACGCAGGTGGGACAGGCCGACGTTGAGCGAGGTTTTGCTCACGGCATCACGGTGGATCACCCGCTCAGCGCGCAACTGATGGTTTTCACTGTCGCCGGTTTGCTTGAAGTCAAAACCATCGCCCTGGACCACCGAACGGTAGTCGCTCTGGTTGTAGCTGTAGCTGAAGTTCCACCAGCCCCAGGGCACGTTGTAATACAGCATCGCGTTCCTGGAGGTTTTCTGGTGATCGCTGACGGCGTCGTGGCCGCCGCGCAGAATCAGCTGATCGGCCAGGCCCAGCGGGCTGTCCCATTCAAAGCCGGTGCCCCACTGCTGTTCGCCGGTGCTTTTCTGGCCATCGTTGTTACGCGACAGGCTGGCACGCCATGGCTTTTGCGGGTTGTTTTTGACCAATACCGCGCTGCCGCCCACGGCCTCGCCCGGGGTCAGCTCCATTTGGGCTTGATTTGACGGCAAGCGGTTAAGTTGATCGACAGCCTGTTCGATTTCTCGCAGGTTCAATATCTCGCCGCTTTTGCCGGGAAAGGCCATGGCCAGTTCGCGGTCCGACAGTTTGCTGTTGTCGGCGCCCTTCAGGCCTTCAAGCTTGCCCTCCACTACCAGGACTTGCAGATGCCCCTTGGACATGTCCTGCTGCGGCAAGTAGGCGCGGCTGGTGACCAGGCCTTTGTCGATGTAGAAGTCGGTGAGGTCTTTGAGCAGGGCGTTGAGTTGTGAAACGCCCAGGCATTGATCGGCGTAGGGTTTCAGCAAGTGCTCGCGGCCGGCTGCGGACAGGCTGTCGGCCCCGCTGAGCGCAATGTCTTTGATGGGAAAACAACGGGTGTCCACCGGCGCGGTGGAAGCGGCGGACTTTGCCTCTTTGCCGGGCAGTTCCTTAAGTTCGTCAAGACGTCGCCGCTGCTCTTCAAGCAGGCGGTTTTGCCGATCTCGAATCAGGTCTTGATCGCCGGGATTAGTTGCAGAGAAGGCGCTGTTTTGCACAGTACAACACAGCAAAATAAGACACAGCGAAAGCCTGGTCCGTGGCACGGGCAAGTACATGTTCGATCCATCGAGAGGAGATGGCGGCAAACTAACATCAGCCTTCTAAAAAGCCAATGTTTTGGCCCTAACGTTAAAAACAAACAAAAATAAAAACAAATCATTGATATATATGGCTTTTTTAAAAAATACCATTGATTAAAAAATCAAAAACCCGATGAATGGCCCGTGAGAAATTTGAACTTTTGTGAACTTCAAAAAAACAATCAGAAAATCCCTAAATCCAACTACAGTTACTCGAGCCTCCATCACAATAGTTCAGAATTGCAACGCAGCCTTTCCCTTCACCATTTGCTAGGTTTGGGGGGCTAAAAAATATCAGAACGCTTCCACGAATAAGAGATAACGCCACAAATGTGGGTGCCTACGATCCTGCTCTTCAGGAGCACGGTTTCTCTTTCCTGACCACGGCGAGTTGGCGCCCCAGATATCGCCCCTGAATGCCTGCACAAGGGATTCATGGCTTTATGGAAGGCCCCCCTGCATCGCTTAGCTAGAACAGTAATTTCGGAAACTAAATTAAGGAGTCACTCCATGGCAGGTTGGTACGAGTTAAGCAAAAGCAGTGACGAACAATTTCGCTTTGTTCTCAAGGCAGGTAACGCTGAAATCATTTTGACCAGTGAGCGATATACCACTCGCAGCGCAGCCGAAAAAGGCATTGCTTCCGTACAGGAAAATAGCCCCCTTGACGCACGTTATGCCAAGGAAGTGGCTAAGGACGGCAAGCCTTATTTCAACCTCAAGGCAGCGAACCATCAGATCATTGGCAACAGCCAGCGCTACTCGTCTGAAGCGGCGCGCAATGCGGGCATTGAAAGCGTGAAGACCAACGGCCCAAGCACCACTATTAAAGATCAAACCGTTTGATTGTTTGTGGTGTGAACTAAAACCCGACAGGCTTGCTGTTGGGCTTATCGAGAAGCCCTGCAGGTTTACGCTTGCAGGGTTTTTCTCGTTTTTCGGGAGGGTTTTTTATTGCCTTCGATTCAACCGGCTTCAGGTCCCGCAGCCGAAACGATCTGCGCGGGCCTGATTTAAATGGCCAGGCTCAGAACGCCCTCAGACCAACTGAGTCGTCGGCGACACCAGCTCCCCTCGCACGGGTACCCCAAGCACGCTTGCGTTCCCCTGAGCAGCTTTCAGGCCGTAGCGCCTACTGTGCCTGGTGCTCGCCGAAGCGGAGGCCGTGCGACCTCTTCGAGTGACAGAGCGACGACGAGGTACTCGCGCCGAAGGCAACGCCGTGTGAGAGATGCTGCCTGACAATACGCTGAGCGCATCTTCGACCTGACGCCGGGCCAACCTGACATTGACGTCCATCGCATTCGTCCAGAAGTACGTGCCGGTGGCCAGGCTGCCAAGTACCGAGACATGCGGCCAGGCCTCACCGGCTGCACCCACCAACCTTCCTGTCTCGAAGTCCAACTCAAAGCCGCCGAACTCATTGGGCTTGGCCAACTTGCGACGGAGCAGATTCACCACGAGCGGCACGTCAGAGTGTTCCACCTGAACGGAGTACCCGGTGGCGTTAATGACATATTCACTTTCGATGACGGTACGAAATGCACTGCGACGGTCGTCAATGCGCGTCTCAAAGACCTTTGAAGCCTCGTTGTAAGTGACCTGGCTGACGCCGCCGAGCACCAGTATGCGGTCAGCCTTCAGCAACGCCTGCAACTTGTGGGCGTTTTTGACCGGCACCGAGACGCGGTAAGAAGACCAAAGACTGCCGAATGTCGTCTGGAATACCTGCTTGTCGTCGCGAGACAGACGGTGCCATACGTAGTCGATAATGGAGTTGGTCGAGTAAATGACCGACTGCCACAGGCGCTCGGCATTGTCTGCCTGCATGATCTCAGACGTTATGTAGTCCAACACACCGGCGCCCGAATTCAAGATGCGCTTCAAGTCCAAGGCGTCACCGGTAACCTCCTCGATCTCACGCAGCAACATCGTAAAAACGTCATGCAGCTTGAGCTGACCACCATTTACATCACAGAAGTTATCGATGTGGGCTCGGGTCAGATGAGTCAGCGTATGAGGCCGATTAAAGGTGCCGCGCACACTGGGCAGGCGGCCGGTGCGCGATGCCATGACAATCTTCCCCTGGTGCCCGGCTTCCGTCAGTGAGAGCACCGTGTCAATGGCCGACAGCCCGGTCCCTAGCACACACACCGATGCGTTGGCCGGTATGTTGCGTACCATGTCCCGTGTCGGGTATGGGGTGCGCACGAAGCCAGCCACATCATTGAGCTGAGTAAACCGCGTGGATGGCAGGTTTCCCATGCTGAGCACAACCCGATCCGCCACGTAAGCCACGCCGCTCTCGGTATCAATACAAGGGCGCTGGTCGGACAGCGATATCAGGTCTGTGACCGTTGAAGTCACTGCCGTGACTTTAACGCCATGGGCGCGGGCCAAGGCCATCGTCTGCTCATACTGATGCGCCAGGTATCTGCCGAACAGGCTGCGTGGCAGGAAGGCGTGATCGTCGATGACTGTTTGCGGAAAATCGACCGCCTGATCAGCGCCATGCTCTTCCAGCCAGCGGATAAAGTGCCGCTTATCGCCTGCCACCGCAGACATAGCGTCGGCTCGCGTATTGAGCAAGTTGCACTCGAAGTCGGCTTGATACGCATAACCGGGCCCAGACGTTTTCTGTGACTCAAAGATCAGCACATCCAAATGACGGCTAAGTCCCTGACGAACAGCTTCATTAATGAGTTGCGTAAAATACGCGACGCCGACAGAACCACCGCCCACTATGGCAATTGTTATTTTTTTCATGGTGTTTTCCAAAACGCGTAGTGCGAAGAATGAAGAGCCATCAATGAAATGATGAGTTAGTCACGCGAACGCCAGTACTTGTCCGTTACAGAGAGCGGCTGATGGAGAAAAATCGACGCGGGCATCAACTCCACGTGGTCAGCCACGATGATATCGGCCGTACTGCGAGCCAGAATATCGCGCTCAATGTCGATACCCGGCGCAACTTCCTTGAGTATCAAGCGGCCGTCCTTCAAAACGAGCACAGCCCGTTCGGTGATGAAGAGAATCGGGCAGTTGCGCGAGTGGGCATGTGCGGCATTGAAGCTCATGTGCTCAACGGCCTGGATAAACTTGGTGATATCCCCTTCACGCTCAATGCTTAACTGCCCGGATTCAAACCCCAGTTCCAGACCACCGGCCGTGAAGGTTCCACAAAACACTACGCGCTTGGCGCTTTGCGAAATGTTGATAAAACCACCGACACCGTTGAGCCGCCCGCCGAATCGACTGATGTTGACGTTGCCACGGCTGTCGGCCTGACCAAACCCGAGGAATGCCAGATCGATTCCGCCACCGTCGTAGAAGTCGAACTGGCTGGCTTGATCAAGGATCGCTTGAGGGTTGCTCGAAGCGCCGAATGCCAGCCCGCGCGCGGGCGTCCCGCCGATAACCCCTGACTCGACAGTAAGCACATGGGCGGAGCAGCGCTCCTCGCTCGCGACCCTTGCAATGTACTCCGGGGTGCCAATACCCAGGTTAACGATCGGCGCGTTGTACCGGGCTATTTCATACAAGGCTCGGCGCGCGACGATTTTTTTGGCACACAGCGGTAACGGCGTGACGGCGGTATCAGAGCGTGACCGCCCGGTATAGGGGTTGTTTCTGACCTCACCGTAGGTTTGCCAATGCGTGTCTGGGGTGGATAAAACCAGATAATCCACAAAGATCCCCGGAATACGGATGGTCTGAGGGTCAAGCGAATTGCGGTCGACCAACTCCATCACTTGCACGATGACGATACCGCCGCAATTGTGAACGGCCTGCGCCTGGGCGAGGCTGTCCTGAAAGTTGGCTTCGTCCTCCATGCTGATATTGCCGTCGACATCCGCCCGACTTCCGCGCAAAAAGGCAACATTGATGGGCATCGCCGGATAAAAAAGCTCCTCACGGCCACTGATATTTACCACTGAGATCAGATCCTCAGTCGTAGCCGGGCCGACTTTTCCCCCCTCCTGCCTGGGGTCGATGAAGGTGTGCAAGCCGATCCCTGAGAGCACCCCACTTTTGCCCCCGGCGATTGAGCGGAACAAGTGGCTTATCACGCCCTGAGGCCAGTTGTGCGCTTCGATTTCACCACGCAGTGCCATCTGGCCTATCGACGGCGCAAGCGCCCAGTAGCCTCCGATCACCTTTTTCAGCAGGCCTTTGACAGCCAATTGATTGAGCCCACGGCTGGCCTTGTCACCCTGCCCGGCCGCAAAAACCAGGGTCAGGTCAGATGGCTGTGCGGTAGCGGCAAAGCGCGCCGCCAGTGCTTCGGTGAGCAAGTCAGGGTGCCCGCAACTGCCAAACCCCCCAGTGGTGATCGTGCAATTATCGGGTACCAGGGCGGCCGCCTGGATGGCGGTGATGACGCGCTTTGGCTCCATCACGTAATCACTGCCGAACGAGGCCGCTGCGAGCGTCGCCTCCGGGGCAGCCTGGACGCTGAAGCCGCTATTGAGGGCGCCCATCATGGCTGCGCCTGCGCCAGGGAAACGGTCTGCACGGGCTTTTCCCACACCACCAGGAAGGTGCAGCCTTCATCGCTCCACAGCGCATGCTCACTGTCAGGCGGGCAGACTTCAAGCGTGCCTGCTGGGTGTGCACCGGCATCGTTATGCAGCACGCCATCGAGCACGAAAATCAGTTCGTAGCCAGGATGAAGGTGGCGCTGGGTACGAGCACCAGGCTGATAACGCACCAGGGCCGCTGATGGACCATCCACCTCGGGCCCCTGGTACAAATGCACGATATCGGTTTTGGTTCGGCCATTGGCGGTATAGGGCACCCACGGCAAGGCTTCTTTGCTGCGTACTGCGTTGAGTACATCTTTAAGGATTTGTCCGGTATGCATGATACTTCCTTGTTCGCTGGATAAAGAGGCGTTAGATAGGGATGGTTGAACGCTGAGCTCATTTCTTGACATGGGTGCACGCATAAACAGCCAGTGCGGTAATCGCAAAACCCACTGCGTTAATTGCACTGAACGATTCACCGAGGAATACAAAGCCCATTAATGCTGTTACTGCGGGAATAAGATGGAACAGCCCTGCTACTTTGCTCGCCTCGCCTTTGCGCATGAGAATGTAGAGGATGCTGATAGCGCCAATAGAGTTGACCAGTGACAACCAACCGGACGCGAAGATCATCGTTGGGGTCCACTGAACCGCGAGGTTTTCAAAGTGGTCGGCGAGAAAGAACATCACGAAAGAGGCCGTGGCCAACTGAATAAAACCGCCCGTGCGCAAGTCCATGCCGGTGCAGTACTTCTTCTGATACAGGCTGCCGGCCGTGATACCAACCAGTGCCAGAACGACGCACAAGTAACCTGTCAGGCTGGCCGTTGCAGTTGCACCGAGCTGTTCATAGACCACCAGGGCGACACCGAACAATCCGCCAACCAAGCCGAGCCACTCAACACGACTGACCTTTTCGTTAAGAAACCGGGTGGCGCCCAACGCGGTAAACACCGGCATCGTGCCGACAATCAGCGCGGCCACAGCAGCCGACACGCCCAGATCCAGCCCCATGTACAGGCCAGCAAACTGAAGCGCCTGGATCAAGATACCCACCACGACCAGATGGCCGAACTGAGCGCGGGTTTTCGGCCACGGTGCTTTAGTCGCAAGCGCCACGCCCAGCAGGATCAGCGCTGCACTGGCAAAGCGAATGAAGATCAGGGTGTAGGGCCCGACAAAGGGGAGTGCCACTTTGCCAACGACATAACCTGAACTCCACATGACGATGAAGAGCAAAGGCAGTAGAGTGGCGGGCAGGGCAATATTGAAACTTCTGGTCAGGGCTTTCATGAATCCTCCAAGGTTTAACCGCTAGAGAATTCAAAGTATTTAACCCGCCCGACGCGCACAATACGGCCAAAAAGAACAAGCCTGTGTCCTCTGGAGAAACAATGGAATCTTTCTCAGATAATATTTCGGATGTCTTTGTTTTCGTTAAAGTTGTCGAACTGAAAAGTTTCTCCAAAGCGGCCCGTTTCTTCGGTTCGACCACGTCAACCGTCAGTAAACAAATGCGCAGGCTTGAGGAAACGCTCGGTGCCAAGTTGTTAAATCGCACCACGCGAAGCCTCGCGCTCACAGAAGCTGGAGAACTTGCCTATCAGCACGGTGTTCGGATTACCGAGGAAACCAGCGCATTACTCAACTCTGTCGAAAGCTTGCAATCAGCACCCCGAGGGCACCTTCGGGTCACCACATCGGTTGCCTTTGGCAACCTCCACTTGAGCAACTTGGTTGGGCAATTCCTCAACGCCTACCCCGACATCAGCGTCACGCTCTCCTTGAGCGACCGCTATGTGGATATTGTCGAAGAGGGGTTCGATATTGCGATACGCCTGACCAGTACGCCCGTGGACAGTTTTATAGCGCGACGCTTGGCCAAACTCGATTACGTGTTATGTGCAACACCTGGCTATTTAAGCAGCCACTCCCCCATCACCACCCTCGGTGATTTGGCCGCACATAACTGCTTGATCAATGGCCTGGCGCGGGATGCATCCTGGCGTTTTCTTCGCGACGGGGAAGTGACCGAAGTCCGTGTATCAGGGCGTTTCTGCGTCAACAGCAGTGAGTCGGTGAGGCAGGCCGTGATGGAAGGTGTGGGCATAGGCTTGCTGCCCACGTTCTCCATCGCCGACGATTTGCGCAAGGGCAGCCTCAGCGTGATTTTGCCCAAGTACATTGCAGAGGGTACTTTCGGCGACAGCATTCATGCGATTTTCTTGCCGAGCAAATTTGCCGTGCCCAAGTTGCGGGTCTTTGTGGACTTCCTGATCGAGAAATTCGAAGACGGTGGTGGATGGTTGCCAGCCCCGCAGAAGGCTGAATAACCACGGGTGCCATGACGACCGAGACCGCTGCCCTGTATCCTTAGTGGCTTAGTGCCTGCGATTGGCAGAGGGAAGCCATCAGGCTTTTATCACCCCAGCAGGTTATTTTTCTCTGGGCTCAATCGTTCAGCCTTTACCCAAATCTCAGTTGTAAGGTTTTTTCATGACCCGCTTCTTGCTTTGCACCCTATTAATACTGACCGCCCTGCTCAGTGGGTGTGCCACGCAGTTGGACGTAGCAATCAACGCAACGCCTGATCCCGACTACCACTTTGACCGCCAGGCAACCGTGCTGGTGACCTCCACTGGCGGCAGCGATGAAAACTCACTCAATGCCCGCTACTACCTGCGCGACATGGTTCGCGCCATGCAGGACCAGGGCTTTCGCAATGTCTATACCGACACTACCCTGCCCAAGAACCATGCACCGATCAAAATGACCGTCACCCTGGATGTCGACAGCAAGCAGGTGACATATCGCTACACCGCCACCGAATACGGGCAAGTGGCAAACAGCACCACCACCCAGTGCAAGAAGAACAAGAAAAAGACCGACCAACTGACCTGCACCAGCACCCCAAACACTTCCTACGGCCCGGTAGGGACCTCGGAGCGCACCGGCTACACCACGCTCACCACCTTCCGGGTCACCGCTCGTGATGAAGTGAGCAGGCGTGCGGTCTACCTGCTACGGGCGTCGTCCTATAACGACGACTGCCAAGCCGCCAAGGTCGAAGCCTTCCTGGTACAGCAGGGTTTGCAGAACCTGAATTTCCAGGACCGCGTGCAGCGCAATTACACGGTCACGATGCCTGAAAGCTTCCGTTGCAAATAATCAGCTGCTCGGCAGGCCCTTGGCTCAAGGGCCTCCTTACCTGAGCAAAAACACCATCAGCGGGTTGTCATTCAAGCGCCCCTGATAGCTCGGCGCCAGGTGCTCCACCGGCGACCCCTTCAACAGCGCAGTCTCCTTGCGCGACACAATCACCCAGGCGGGCCGGGGCAGCGCCGCCAATTTCTCAAGCTCGTGACGCCCGACAAACAGCGGCTGTTCATCGTGATCCAGGTTCATCATGTAGCGCACCGCCCAGGTATCCCGGGCCAGGTCGACAAACACCAAAGGGCCCGGCTGCGCCTCACGCAACGCCTCCACCTGGCTGACAAACCGCCGGGTGTCGAATTGCAGGTCCTTGGCCGGCTCTATCACCGTCACCAGCAACAGCCATTGCGCCGCCAGGGCGATCAGACTGAGCCACACCAACCGCCATGCTCGCTGCCAGGCAATCAACGCGGCGGCTTGCAGCACCACCAACGCACCGATCATCAACGGCAAGGAAATCTCCGGCCAGTAGCCCTGCTTGTGCCAGGCGTATCGACACACAAACAACACAATCACGCACAACGTCGGCAGCGCCGCGACCAGCCATTCGTAGCCACGGCGCACGCCCACCAGCCAGCCTTGCGCATGGAGAAGCCCATAGGCGGCGACAGCCGCAAACATCGGCACCATCGGCAGAATGTAATAAGCGCGCTTGAAATGCGGTACCGACAGGCCAAGCAGAATCATCAAGCCGCAGCCCCCCAAGCGCACCAGCAATTGCAGGTGCTCATTGGCCCAACGCTCGGGCCAGCGATGGCGCAACGCAAACAGGCTCGCAAATGCCAGCGGTACCACCGGGAAGTAGCGGTACAAGCTCAGTTGGAAGTAAAAGTAAAACGGCTCACCCGACTCATCCAGACGCCCACCGACCTGCATCTTGAAGACTTCATCGGCAAACGCATCGCCACCACTGAACCGCGCAAGCTTCATCAGAAGCCACCAGCACGCGGCGAGCAACACCAAGCCGATAACGCCGTGGATCAACACCTGTCGGACACGCTCCCCCGGCTTGCCCAACGCCCAATACACACACACCACCGCGCAGACTTCAATCAACCCCAGCGGCCCACGTATCGCAAACCCGAGAATGAACAACGGGAACACCGCCAGTTGCCTCAGCCGCGACCCCAGGCGTTCGCCGGTGTGCAGCAGGTAGAAACTGCCCACGCATAACAATGCAACCATCTGGTCCAGGCACACCGACCGCGACTTTTCGAGCAGCTGGGCGGTGAGCAGCGTGAGCAACACCGTCAGCAGCGACCAGGCACGGCTGTAGGGTGCCAGCAGGCGATACATCAGCGCGATCACTCCCGCCGACGCGAGCGCCGTGGGCAGCACATTCGCCAAGTGGTTCGGCGCGTCGAACAAGCGGGCGAATAGATAACTGAAGAAGGTCGCGGTGCCTGGGTAATCCGCATAGGGCCGGCCGTAGGTGGTAGGGAAAAGACTCGCGCCATGGCGATACATTTCCTGCAGGAACAGCGCCCACCGCCCGTCAAAACCCTGGGGCTGCTGATCCCAGATGCCCACTGTGAACAACAAGAGAGCGACCAGGAAAATACCCAGTGACTCCAGGCGAAAACGGTTGTGTTGATCCATCGGGTGACCTGTCAGGTGGGAAGCGCTGGCGTATGGTGCCGAACGCGCCCCTGAATGGCGCCTGAACAGACCTGAACATTCACGCGGTTACCGACTGGTGGGCCACACCACTGCCGGGATCAGGCGAACGTAGAGCAATTCGGCAACCAGTTCGATCAGGGTCTGCAGGATCACCACCGTTGCGGCCAAGCCGCGCACGTCTTCCGGTAAGGCCAGCGCCAATGGCAAAACCACCAGCGAGTTACGGGTCGACGCACTGAACGTCACCGCCCGCGCCGTCGGCGCTGGCAGTTCGAAAAGCCGCGCAGCCACGATGCCCATCCACGGCGCCAGCAGCACAAAGGCCACGTAGACCGGAATGACAGGCAGCAACAAATTGAAATCCCGCACCACCGCAGTGATGTGCGAAGCGAGCACTACAAACAGCACCAACGCCATCGCCGGCACCGGCAACCACGCCCAAGCACTGTTCCAATGGCTGATGGCGCTCGACCGCCGCGCAAGAGCGCTGGTCACAACCGCCAGAAGCATCGGCACCACAATCAACCCCACGAACGCCTCGACAAACGGCCCCGCCGCCACCACCACGCTGGATTGCTCGCCCAACATCAGCCCCAGGTAGACCGGCAACAGCAGCAGTTGCAGCAACAGCAGCAGCGGGGTTGCCGCCAGCATCGACCGCGAGTCGCCCTTGCCGATATGGGTAAACACCACCACGTAATCGATACAGGGCGTCAGCAACACCAGCAGAGCGCCCACCAGCAACGCCGGGCGCTCCACCAGGCCACGGGTCAACCCCCACACCAGCAAAGGCACCAGGATGAAATTGGCCAAGAGCAAGGCCGCCATGAAGCGCTTGTTGCCCACGCCTTGGCGCAGCTCAAGAAAGGGGATCTGCAAAAACATCGCGTACATCAGCACGGCGATGGCAGGGGTCACCCAAAGGCTGAGGCCCTGCGCCGACAAGGGCCAGAGCAGGCCAAACGTGACGGCCGCAAAGACGGCAACGAAGTAGATCGGGACCTGATGGTGTTCCAGGGTGTCGCGGGTCATGGGCGGGCTCTGCTGGATCAATAGATTGTCAGCCTAAGTACCCACGCAGAGAAGGTCGAGCACTACAGCAATCATTGCCGCCCGAGAAACCCTTGGGATTTACCCCAACCTGCGCTTCAATACACCCTCTAGACCCAGACCCCAAGGACGTTGAGCCCATGGCCTCGCCAAACAAGCAGCAAAAACGCGCCCACCGGGCAAAAGCCAAGGCCAAGCAAAACCGCACCCAGCGCGCCGTGGCGCACAAGCCGGATGCTTTTGCTGGCGACGACAGCCGCATCGACCTTGAGTCGGTGGACTTGACTGAACTGTTCGTCGAAATGCGTACCGCCGGCGAGATCAGCCAGCAGGCGCTGTGTGCGGTGTTCCTGGCGCATCCGTTGCTGGCGTTGGTGCTGGAGCAGGAAGGCGAAGAGGAAGCGACCGACTTTATCCTGGCGGCGCTGATCGAGTATCGGCAGTGGGCGACGGATAGCGATGATGAAGCCGCCGCATTGGCGTGGATCGAGTCGCCGCAGTTCCAGGCCGATTACGTGGCGGCGTCCCAGGCGCTGGCCAACGCCCCCGACTGACACAAAATAAAAATGTGGGAGCGGGCTTGCCCGCGAATGCATTCTGACAGTCACTCAATTTATTGACTGGTCTAGCGCATTCGCGAGCAAGCCCGCTCCCACAGTTTGAATAGCGGCGTATCAGTTAAGTGCCGCAGCCCCCACTCTTTGAGCCTTGCGACGGCTCGCCACCACCAACCCCGCCAACACCACCAGCAAGCTCAGAACCCCGGTGGCAATGATCTCGACCCGATGCGCTTCCTGGAACAGCATGATGGTCAACGTACCGACGATAAACACCATCACCGCGTACGTCAGGCCTGGGAACAGCCACATCTTGAAGACGATCTTCTCACCCGCTGCCGTACGCTTCTGGCGCATGCGCAGTTGCGACACGGCAATCACCAGGTACACCAGCAACGCGATGGCGCCGGAGCTGGCCAGCAGGAATTCGAACACCGCCGCCGGGGCGACATAGTTGGCGAATACCGCCAGGAACGCAGCGCCGGTGGACAGCAACACCGCCCAGTAAGGTGTGCCGCTCTTGTTGGTACGCTTGGCCACGGCCGGTGCGTCACCGCGACGGCCCAGGGAGAACAGCATGCGCGACGCGGTGTACAGCGCTGAGTTGAGGCAACTGGTCACGGCAACCAGCACCACCAGGTCGACAATCAGCTTGGCGTTCGGAATGCCCATGCGTTCCAGCACAGTCTGGTAGGAACCTACGGCAGCCAGGGTCGGATCGTTCCAAGGCACCAGGGAGACCACGATGAAGATCGACAACAGGTAGAACAAACCAATCCGCCAGATCACCGAGTTGGTGGCCTTGGTGATTTGCTGGCCTGGGTTCTTCGATTCGGCTGCGGCGATGGTGACAATCTCGGTGCCCATGAACGAGAACATGGTAGTCAGGATCGCCGCCAATACCGCGCCCATGCCGTTGGGCATGAACCCTTGGGTATCGAACAGGTGCGAAACACCGCTGACCTGGCTGGTGGGCAAGAAGCCGAAGATCGCGGCCAGGCCGAGGATCACAAAGCCTACGATCGCCACAACCTTGATCAGCGCAAACCAGAACTCGAACTCGCCGTAGTTCTTCACGCTGAACAAGTTGGTTGCGGTGAGCAGCAAGGTAATGACCAGGGTGAACGCCCAGATCGCCACGTCGGGGAACCAGGCGTGCAGGATGGTTGCCGCCGCGTTGGCTTCCAGCGGAATCACCAGCACCCAGAACCACCAGTAGAGCCAGCCTATGGTGAAACCGGCCCAATGGCCGATTGCCCGGTCGGCATAGGTAGAGAACGAACCGGTATCCGGTGACGCAACGGCCATCTCGGCCAGCATGCGCATCACCAAGACCACCAGCGTACCGGCGGCCGCATAGGCCAACAGTACAGCCGGGCCGGCGGCAGCGATCGCATGGCCGGAGCCGACAAACAAACCGGCGCCGATGACCCCGGCAATCGACAGCATAGTGACGTGACGCGGTTTGAGCCCCTGTTCGAGGTCATTGGAGCTTTGCGTACTACTCATTGACACACCTTTGCGAGGAATTGCGAAAACGGTTCGCCCGGCCTGCAGCCTTTCTCGTGAAAAGAATCCAACAGGGCGTTCTTTATTTTTTACGCAAGATTTGCGCCAAAATGTAACAGAGCCGCAGTTGACGCGGGCTGTAGGACAATTCATCAGCACTCGCAAGTCTTTGAGAATCATGGCATTCCGCTATAGCGTTACCGTGCGACTCACCTTCCAGCCAATCCGGCGCACCAAAAACACACACAAAAAGTACGTGACGCCCCATAACCGGGCTGATATGGACCGTTTGCCCGGTTAACCCTTCCAACACCCGGCCAAAGCTGGCACCATCGCGCCCTTTTTTACGCGAAGCCTGTGGATCTTTCCGGGTCAAACGTCTGTAGGTTGTTGATGGCGCGACACACTGCTGCGCCGATGCGACACCCTGCCGCAGACCATCGGTTAACCGTCCGCAGCGCTGTTGGCTGTCATCCAAACGCTATGCTAGCTTGGCGCCTCGCCAGGAAGGCGGCCCAACAGCGAAGATCGCAACGAACACAATGAGGACCGCACATGGCCCAGGCCACGCCCGCGCTTGAAATCCGCAACTTGCATAAACGCTATGGTGAGCTTGAGGTACTCAAAGGTATCTCGCTGACCGCTCGCGACGGCGATGTGATCTCGATCCTGGGTTCCTCCGGTTCCGGCAAGTCCACCTTCCTGCGCTGCATCAACCTGCTGGAAAACCCGCACCAGGGCCAGATCCTGGTGGCCGGCGAAGAACTCAAGCTCAAGGCCGCGAAAAACGGCGAACTGATGGCCGCTGACGGCAAGCAGATCAACCGCCTGCGCAGCGAAATCGGGTTTGTGTTTCAAAACTTTAACCTGTGGCCGCACATGAGCATCCTCGACAACATCATCGAGGCTCCTCGGCGCGTACTCGGCCAAAGCAAGGCCGAAGCCATAGAAGTGGCCGAGGCCCTGCTGGCCAAGGTCGGTATCGCCGACAAGCGCCACGCCTACCCCGCGCAACTCTCTGGCGGCCAACAACAACGCGCGGCGATTGCGCGTACCTTGGCGATGCAGCCTAAAGTCATTCTGTTCGACGAGCCGACTTCTGCGCTTGACCCGGAAATGGTCCAGGAAGTACTTAATGTGATCCGCGCACTGGCCGAAGAAGGCCGCACCATGCTGCTGGTCACCCACGAAATGGGCTTCGCCCGTCAGGTATCCAGCGAAGTGGTGTTTTTGCACCAAGGCCTGGTCGAAGAGCAAGGATCGCCACAGCAGGTATTTGAAAACCCGCTTTCGGCGCGCTGCAAACAATTCATGTCCAGCAACCGCTAACGGAGCAACATGCATGCAGACCTATAAGAAATTCCTTCTGGCCGCGGCCGTCTCGATGGCGTTCAGCGCCACGGCCATGGCAGAAACCTTGAAGATGGGGATCGAAGCGGCTTACCCGCCCTTCAACAATAAAGACGCCAGCGGCAATGTCGTCGGCTTCGACAAGGACATCGGCGACGCCCTGTGCGCCAAGATGAAAGTCGAGAAGTGCGAAGTGTATGTGTCCGACTGGGACGGCATCATCCCGGCCCTGAACGCCAAGAAGTTCGACTTCCTGGTGTCCTCGCTGTCGATCACCGACGAACGCAAGCAGGCAGTGGACTTCACCGACCCGTACTACTCCAACAAGCTGCAGTTCATTGCGCCCAAAGCCACGGCAGACTTCAAGACCGACGCCACTTACCTGAAAGGCAAGGTGATCGGTGCACAGCGCGCAACGCTGGCCGGTACCTACCTGGAAGACAAGCTGCCGGACACCGAAGCCAAGCTCTACGACACCCAGGAAAACGCCTACCTCGACCTGACCTCCGGTCGCCTCGACGGCATCCTGGCTGACAAGTACGTGCAGTACGAATGGCTCAAGAGCAAAGACGGTTCGGCCTATGAGTTCAAAGGCGACCCGGTGGTAGAAAGCGACAAGATCGGTATCGCCGTGCGCAAGGGCGACCCATTGCGCGAGCGCCTGAACAAAGCCCTGGCAGAGATCAAGGCAGACGGCACCTACAAGAAGATCAACGACAAGTACTTCCCGTTCAGCATCGAATGATCTGAAACGGCCTGCCCGGCGCGCTCCTGTGAGCGCGTCGGCTTTTAGCAATGCCTGCCGCGATATGAAAACACCATGAATTTCGATCTCTACGGATTCGGCCCGGCCCTCGCCGCCGGCGCGCTGATGACCGTCAAACTGGCGCTCACGGCCCTGTGCCTGGGGTTGGTGCTCGGCCTTGCCGGCGCCTTGGCCAAGACTTCCCCGTACAAGCCGCTGCAATGGCTGGGCGGCGCTTATTCGACCATCGTGCGCGGTATTCCCGAGCTGCTGTGGGTGCTGCTGATTTACTTCGGCACCGTCAACCTGATGCGTGCGCTCGGTGAGTTCTTCGGCAACCCCGACCTGTCGCTGAGTGCCTTCGCCGCCGGCGTCATCGGCCTGGGCCTGTGCTTCGGCGCCTACGCAACGGAAGTGTTCCGCGGCGCGATCCTTGCGATTCCCAAGGGCCACCGCGAAGCCGGCGTGGCGTTGGGGCTGTCGAAGTTTCGGATTTTCACTCGGTTGATCATGCCGCAGATGTGGCGTATCGCTCTGCCTGGCCTGGGCAACCTGTTCATGATCCTGATGAAAGACACCGCACTGGTGTCGGTGATCGGCCTTGAAGAAATCATGCGCCACGCGCAGATCGGCGTGACGGTGACCAAGCAACCCTTCACCTTCTTCATGGTCGCCGCATTCATGTACCTGGGCCTGACCGTACTGGCGATGACCAGCATGCACTTCCTGGAAAAACGCGCCGCCCGCGGCTTTGCAAGGAGCACCCAATGAGCGGCGATTACAGCTGGCTATCGCACTTCGACCTGGGCCTGAACTGGGCCGTGATCATCAAGTGGCTGCCGAAGTTGGCCCAGGGCGCGACTTTGACCCTGGAGCTGGTGGCAATCGCCGTGATCGCCGGCCTGCTGCTGGCGATCCCACTGGGCATCGCCCGCTCTTCGCGCCGCTGGTACGTGAGCGCCCTGCCCTATGGCTACATTTTCTTCTTCCGTGGCACACCGCTGCTGGTGCAGTTGTTTTTGGTGTATTACGGCCTGGCGCAGTTCGATGCCGTGCGCAACAGCTTCATGTGGCCGTACCTGCGCGACCCGTTCTGGTGCGCCACCGCCACCATGACCCTGCACACCGCCGCCTATATCGCCGAGATCCTGCGCGGTGCGATCCAGGCCATCCCGCCGGGCGAGATCGAAGCAGCGCGGGCATTGGGCATGTCCAAACCGAAAACGCTGTTCTACATCATCCTGCCACGCGCCTCGCGCATCGGCCTGCCGGCCTACAGCAACGAAGTGATCCTGATGCTCAAGGCCAGCGCCCTGGCCAGCACCGTGACCCTGCTGGAACTGACCGGCATGGCGCGGACCATCATTGCCCGTACCTACCTGCCGGTCGAGATCTTCTTCGCCGCCGGGCTGTTCTACCTGCTGATGGCCTACGTGCTGGTGCGCGGTTTCAAACTGCTGGAAAAATGGCTGCGCGTCGATGCGTGCCAAGGACGTTGAGGCACGCTTCCAGGCACTGGATGCATTCCTGACCGAACACCAAGGGCTGTGGCGACCACGGCCCTTTACCCAGTTGCAGTTGCCTTGGGAAACCGAGCATCCCGAGTTATCCCTGTGGTTGCGCCGGCGTTCGTTGGCCGAAGCTGAAGCCAGCCACAACCAACCTCACCACCTGCCCGCGCCCGCACCTTTTCCACTGCTGGCCGCTCACGCACTGCACCTCAGCACTGTGGATAAGTTACCCACGCACCCCCTTGAGCCTGCTCGCCATCGTCTGAATGTCGACGTGCCCGGGCGCAAATGGCAACAGATCGAAGCCTTCGGCGCCGCGCTGACCTTTACCCAAACGCCTGCCCACTGGCTGGACTGGTGCGCCGGCAAAGGCCATCTAGGCCGCCGCCTGCTGCAACCTGGCCAACAGTTGACCTGCCTGGAATACGACCCCGCCCTGATCGCCTCCGGCCAAGCCTTGAGTGATCGTCACGGCCTGCCCGCAACCCATCATCTGCAAGACGTGATGGCGGATGTCGCGATCCAGCCCGAACACACACCGGTCGCCTTGCATGCCTGCGGCGATCTGCATGTGCGCCTGCTGCAGCTGGCCAGCGCCGCCGGCTGTAAACAACTGGCATTGGCGCCCTGCTGCTACAACCGCATCACCGCCGACCGTTATCAAGCCCTCTCCGCCGCCGGGCGCGCCTCACTGCTGCAACTGTCGATTGATGACCTGGGCCTGCCCCTGAGCGAAACCGTCACCGCCGGCAACCGTGTACGCCAACAACGGGACACCTCCATGGCCCGCCGCCTGGGTTTTGACCGACTACAGCGGCAACTGCGCGGCTGCGACGACTACCTGCCAACCCCCTCCCTGCCCGCCAACTGGCTGGATAAACCCTTTGCCGACTACTGCCAGGAACTGGCGAGCCTCAAGGGCTTATCCACAGGTGAACAGGATTGGACGACGCTGGAAGCCCACGGCTGGCAGCGCCTGGCCGAGGTGCGCAACCTGGAGTTGGTAAGAGGCTTGTTTCGACGCCCACTGGAACTGTGGTTGGTATTGGACCGGGCACTGTTCATGGTGGAACAGGGCTACACCGTCGAGGTCGGCAGCTTCTGCGAACCATCGTTGACCCCGCGCAACCTGATGGTGCTGGCCGAGCGCGAATAAAGGGCAAAAAATCCTACACGCGCCCTGTGGATAACTCTGTTGATGAATAGTTTACAGAGGCCGTAGATATCGGCACTTCACGCCAAAAGCCAACCTGGTCATTTTTTGTTCACAAAATAAAGTGCACACAAAACAGGCAGTTGCAGCGTGTTGAGAACTGCTGCACAAATTGGCTGTTTCGCGACAGCTGTTACCAACCGATTGTGCATAAGCATCTGGCGCTAGGCGCATAACGGGCACTTTGTGCGGGCTGTTTGGGCGCGTTCGGCAACGGGTAAAGCTCGTTGCTCATCAGGTGTAGAGCTGGGCCCCGAACTGCACGTCCTTTTCGACCGGTGAAAACACAGAGAAAACGCCCTAATCGCAAGAAACCTCCGACTTTGCAAAAATAGTCAGAATTCAGGGGTTTACAGAACCTTTCCAATCGCTATAATCGTCGCCCTAACACGCCGGTATAGCTCAGTTGGTAGAGCAACTGACTTGTAATCAGTAGGTCCCGGGTTCGACTCCTGGTGCCGGCACCATACAAAACAAAGCCTCCACAGAAATGTGGGGGCTTTGTTGTTTCCGCATGTCCACATCCTGTCCACACCTTGCCATCCTGCAGCGCAAGCCTCATCGCGGTGAGATCGACAAATCAACCGACTACACGGGTGGCAAATACAAAGACTGCCTTTTCGCACTCCTATTTCCAGGAGATGAGGGAGGTGATGATTGAATAGCCAGGAATGTTGAGCAATAGCGAAGTGATGTGGTGCCTGGGCTGACCGCCCGAAGCCCACGGAATAAAACCCTGGCCTGGACACGCCGAGTCTTTTTTACGAATGACGATCCATGCGCCCATAGCGATATGGCACTTAGCCACTTTTCCAATTGACACTCCCTCCCCACTCCGTTAAAAACCCCGCCTTGCTTGCGTTTTTATCGAGACATGGATGTTGTCCAACCCCCCACTGTTCAAATACCGCCGCTATTGGCTGGCGGTCATCATCGTGTTGCTGGCAATTCTTGATCCTTTCGGCCTGGCCAGTTCCAGCGACAAGGCGTCGGCGCAGTGGCTCAATCGTATGTTTGCCAGTCACTACCCGAGCCTTGGGCAGCAGCGTGTGGCGGTGGTGTTGATTGATGATGCCTACCTGATGCGCAACAACAGTTCGTGGCCCATGCCTTATGGTGAACAGAGCAAGTTGTTCAAGCGCTTGCTGGCGTACAAGCCCCAGGCGGTGTTTGTGGATTTGCTTTATAGCCACGACCACTCGTTGGGCGACCCGACGCGGGGCAGTCAGTTGCTGGCGAATGTGTTTGAGCGTTATCAACGCCAAGGCATCCCGCTGTGGCTGGCCAATACAGGGTTGACGCGAGCAGAGGCGGGCCAGGCGAATACGCTGGCGCCGTTTATGCGGGTGAGCCAGCCAGCCCTGGTAGTGTGGGAAGGGGTGGATGACAAATACCCACTGGCGATGCGCACACAGGCAGGGCTGATGGAAACTCCCGCCCTGTCGTTGTACCGGGTGTTCTGTGCCACGCAGCACTGCAAGCAGCCGCCGGTGGATGTGCAAACCGCTGCACAGCGCCAACCCATCGCCGTGCAATGGGGGCTGAAGCTGGCGCCCGAGCAGGCACGTATTGCCGATATCCGCCATTGCGCGCCGGCACGGCATTTTTTGCTGGACGGGGTGGCGCAGTTTTTCCAGGCGGTGTTCTGGAAACTCGATGACTCGGCCCAGGCGCGATGCCCTTATACGCTGACGTTGTCGGCCAGTGACCTGGAGGTCAGCGACCCCGACGCCCAGGCACTGATCGCCGAGTTACTGCGCGACCGCCTGGTGCTGGTGGGCGCCAATATCGCCTCCACCGGGGATCTGGTGGAGTCGCCGGTACATGGGCAACTCCCCGGCGTGTATTTGCACGCCATGGCCCTGGATAACCTGATCAATGGGGGCATGGGCTACGACCATGAACCGGCCAACTTCCCCCGCTTGCCCTTCAATTGGCTGGACCTGCTGGAGCTCGGGCTGCTGGCGTTGATCGCCGTGCTCAAGGCGCTGCACGCGCGTCGCCTGGCGGGCCATCGTCCCTGGAGCCGGTGGCGGCGCCAGGAAATCTGGTTTTTTACCTCGCCGTGCCCGTCGTGGCTGTTGGTGATGTCGATGTTGGCGGGGGTCAGTGTGTTGCTGAGCCTCAATGACATCACCCCGGTCAACGTGCTGGGCATTGTGTTGCTGTCGTTGGTGCTGTTCAGCGAGCGGATCGAAGCCTTCTTCGACCGCGATCGCTGAGTGCGCCGCTCTGCTATCTGACTCAAGGAAACCAAGGATGAACAGAAGCCTCATCGTCTTGCTCGCCGCCCTCTTCACCCAGGGCGCATGGGCAGAAACCCACAGTATCAAGGCGTTCCTCGCCGACCCGGTGACAGTGCTGGACGAGCAGGGCAAGCAACAACGTGAGCTGGCGAAAAAGGACGCGCCCACCCAGCCCCTGCCGGTGTTGCAGTACAACCAGGCACTGGACCTGGTGCAGGTAGAACTGGCAGGCCAGAAGGTCTGGCTGGACACCATGGACCTACGCATCGAGCCGCCGCTGAACGTCGTGGACCTGCCCTGCCAGGGCCTGACCAAAAGCCAGGCCAAGGATAGCCGCAACAACTCCACCATCGGTTTTGGTGCCGGCTGCAATCAATAAAAGGAGCGTTGCGGTGAAGGGATATCTAGTAGCAGCCGGCCTGTTGGCCAGTTCGGTGCTCAGTGGTTGCGCCACCTTGAAAGGTGCAGACCAAGCGTTCCTGAACCTGGTGGGCCCCTCGACCCAGTCCCGGGTTCAGGGCCATTACGTGGATAACAGCGACGTACGCCAGTATTACAAGCTCGACCCGCAGCGCCAGAGCCAGCAGCGTTTGAGCTACGACGGGCGCGCGGTACCGGCCGCTGAAGCGCGCCAGCAGAACCTGGTGGATATCCCCATGCTGCAAGGCTACTTGCAGGGCATTGTCACGCGCCTGTCCAAGGGCTGGCCGGGGGAGTTGCCGCCGCTGCAGGTGAAGATCACCGACAGCTATGGGTTCGGGCCGTCGGCAGACCCTTACGGCAACCTGTTCGTGCCGCTGGGCATGCTGGACAACGTCGCCAGTGAAGATGAAATCGCCGCGATGCTGGGCCATGAAATGAGCCACGTATTGCTGCATCACCATGACCGCATGGCCGCTTTCCAACAGCAAAAAGAGATGTTCACGACGGTGGCCTCCACCGTTGCCTTGGCAACCATGGCGGCCGACACCGGCGTGGACCGCAGCAGCGGAACCATGAAGTTGTTCAGCAAGGACCCGGCCGGCACCCAGAAGACCATCGGTAATACCGTGCTGTATACCGCACTGGCCAATACCTTTTCCGACCAGGTTTGGAGCACCGCCTGGGGCCGCAGCCAGGAAGACCAGGCCGACTTGCTGGGCACCGACTTGATGATCCGCGCCGGTTACGCACCGCGAGCCGCCACCCATAGCCTGGAGCGCCTCAACGACTTCCAGGGCAAGCAGAAGCCCTTGCTCGCAGGGTTCCTCACCGCGCGCAAGAATGCCATGCAGGATTCGCTGCAGCAGTTCAATCTCAACCAGTTCACCAAAGAACTGGACGTGTTGGTCAAGGACGGCTTGACCACCGGTATCACCGCAACCAGCCAGTACTTCAACCGCTCACACATGTCGGCCATGGACCGCGACACCGAGCTGCGCCAGTACTTGCAACGCGAATATCGCCAGGAACGCCGTGCCCGGGTCAACCCGCAAAGCTGGTCGAAAATGAAGAGCACGCCCCAGGTGGCGAAGGCTTTGCAGGGCTATAAAGACGCGTACTTCGCGATTGATGCCCTGGAGAAAAACAAGGTGCCGCAAGCTGACGCTTTCATCCGCAGGGCCCTGGCCTCGCCGGTAAAAGACCAGCCGAGCATTCGACGCACCGCCTATACCGTGCGCCTGGCCCAGGGCAAAAACAGCGAAGCGGTGAAAGAGTTGCAGGCGATCAAGGACTGGTCCCTGGCCGGGCCTTCCACCTATGACTTGATGATCAGCTACCACCTCAAACGCGGTGATGGGCAATCGGCGTTGGCGATGATTGACAAGGCGGAACGCAACCTGGGCTCGGAGGAACTGTTTATTACCGAGAAGCTGTTGGCCAACCAGCAACTGCAGAATGCGCAGCAGGTGCAAACGGTGTTGCGCAAGTGCGAGCAGTACCCGACACGCAAGGAAAACTGCAAGAAGCTCGCGCCAGTCAAGGCCTAGGTGGCAACCTCCAGGCATAAAAAAAACCCCGAACCAGTCGGGGTTTTTTATTGCCTGGCATCAGGCCCGACACTCGATCAATTAGAAAACGTTGATCGGGTAGTCGGCGAACAGACGGATTTCGTTACCGCCAGTGTTGTATTTGCTGGCGTTGTCGGAAACGCGCAACCACGAGGCGCGAGCACGCAGGCTCAGGTCTTTGGCTGGGCCGCTCTGTACCACGTACTTGAACTGGTTCCAGATTTCACGCTCGGTGCCATCGCCACGGCCGCTGCCGTCGTCGATGTTGGTACCACGCACATAGGCGATGTTGTAGGTCAGGCCCGGTACGCCGAAGGTGGCGAAGTCGATGCCGTAACCTGCTTGCCAGGAGCGCTCGTCCTTCCCGTTGAAGTCGGACCAGTAGGAGTTGGCCAGCAAGATGGTATTGCCGCCGTCGCCGATGCCGCCAGCGTTGCGGTAGCCGCCGTACAGGTAGCCGGTGTCACCGGTGCTGCGCTGGTGAGCGAGGGTGAAGCTGTGCGCGCCAACGGCCCAGGTAGCGCCCAGGCTCCAGATCTTGTTGTCGCGAGCGTCCGCATCACCTTGGTTTTCCAGGGCGAAGCTGCGGTCGAGCTTGGTTTTGTAGCCGTTGAAGTCAAACGTCAGCGACTGCTTCTCTGGCAGGGCCAGCACGTAGTTGACGTTGACGTACTGCTTCTTCAGCACGTCCTGCATGTCGGAGGCATACAGGGCCGCCGACAGGCTTTCGGTGAATTTGTAGCTACCACCAATGTAGTCGATGCTTTTCAGGCGGCCGCTGTCGGTGCCTTCCATGCTCTTGCGCGCTTCTTTGGTGAAGTGACCCGCGTCCAGTTGCAGACCGGCGATCTCTTTGGAGACGATCGACGTACCGGTGTAGGTTTCCGACAACAGGCGGGAGTTGTCGTACTGCAGCACAGGTACAGCCGGGAACTGGTCGCCGTACTTGAGTACGGTGTTGGAAACGCGGAACTTCACGGCAGCGCCGCCTTTGGCCAGGTCGTGTGGTGCCGAGCCTGGGTTTCGCTGGCCGTTGTCATCAACAGTGCCGTTGCCCTGCTTGAAGAAGTCGATGCCGCCGGCGCCAGCGCGACCTTTACCACCGTCCAGGCGGATAGCGTATTGACCAATCACATCCACACCCACACCGACGGTGCCTTGGGTGAAGCCGGACTCGAACTTGCCGATGAAGCCTTGGCCCCATTCGGCTTTGTCCTTCTCGCCATTTTTTTTGTCACGGCTGATGTAGGCGTTACGTGCTGCGATGTTCAGGTGGCTGTCTTCAACAAACCCCTTGGATTGCTCCTGGTCGTTTGCCATTGCTGTCGATGCGCTCAAAATCCCCAGAGCGATCAGACTCATCCGTTGCTTCAACATATTCTTATATTCCTTATTACGGGTTGAGTACGCGCTGTGACACCAGGCTCCTGTTGCTTTTCTGGTGTCGACCTTGCCAGCAAAAAGAAGGCCCGCGGACGACTGAACTGCCGCGGGCCTTTTTTATTTGGATTAGTCATGGTGGTTAGCCACAGGCGTTGGGCGCAATCCTATGCGGGCGTTGAACTATGTGTCAATTTCGTGAATCGTCTGTATTTAGGCGATATTCGTCTAAGCGACGAGGTGAAGCGCGGCGATGAAAGTCTGAAAAGCGCCTTGAATCCCTTTCAAAACACATTAAGTAACAAATCCGACACGATGCGCATTAGGGAATAGATAACGCGCGCAAATGCAAAGCATTACCATTCGCGCACAATTTTCCTGCCACATCATTTGGATACACTCCCATGCCTGCCCCTCGCCTGACGCCCCTCTCTCTTGGGCTCTCTGTTCTGCTGTCTGCCGGTTTTGCCGGTGCGGCCACGGTCCTGCCCGAAACCTCGATCAGTGTGGAAGCAGACGAAGACGACCCACGGGTCAAGGAGACCAGCACCGCCACACGTACCGTGACGGCTGTTCGCTATGTGCCCCAGGCGATCGACTCAGTCAAAACCGAAAGCCTGCGCTCCTATGGCACCAACGACCTGGGCCAGGCCTTGAGCGGTATCCCCAACGTCAGCAGCGGCGCCGACACACGCTTCGACAGCCTGCGCATACGCGGTTTCGACGCCAGCAATGACTTCTATCTGGACGGCATTCGCGACGACAGCCAGTACGTGCGCGACCTGCACAACATCGAGCGTATCGAAGTGCTCAAGGGCCCGGCCGCCGTGCTGTACGGGCGAGGTGGCCAGGGCGGTATCGTCAACCGCGTAAGCAAATTGCCCACCCCGGGCCATAAGTCGAGTATCGAAGCCCAAGGTGGCAGCAACGATCTGCGTAGCTTGTATGCCGACCTGAGCGCCGACCCGAGCGACACCATCAGCCTGCGCCTGAACATGGGCAACCAGGACAACAACAGCTTTCGCGATGGCGTCAGCGGCAACCGCCAGTTGTTCGCGCCGTCGATGAGCTGGCAGCTCACTCCAGAGCTGAACTGGCTGGTGCAATACGAATACAGCCGCTACAACCGCACCCCAGACCGTGGCATTCCTGGCGTCAACGGGCGCCCGGCGGACGTGAGCCGCAGCACTACTTACTTTGATAATGGCGATTACATCGACGATAAGTCCCAGTCCCTGCGTTCCAAACTCGCCTACGAGCTCAACGCCGACTGGCAGCTGCGCCACACCCTTGGCGTGTTCAAGCTCGACAGCGATTTCGACAATACCTACCAGACCGGCTATGACCCGAAAACCAACACCGTCACCCGCCAGCACTGGCAGCAGGACCTGACCACCCGCAACGTGTTCAACAACCTGGAGCTGGAAGGCGGTTTCGACACCTTCGGCCTGGAACACCGCCTGCTCACCGGTATTGAGCTGGGCAGCCAGCGCCGCGATCCGAAGCTGTACTCCGCTCGGGATGGCAAGACGGTGCCGAGCCTGGACCTCAACCAACCCAATCGCCGCCTGAGCCATACCGGGAGCATGCGACTGTCGAGTAACAACCACACCGAAGTCGAAAGCCGCGCCCTGTACGTGCAGGACCAACTGCGCCTGAATGACCAATGGCAACTGCTGGGCGGGCTGCGCTACGACCGTTTCGAAGTAGACACCACCAACAAGCTGCTCGACATCCAACAGAACGTGAAAAGCCACAGCACCAGCCCACGCGTTGGCCTGGTGTGGACGCCCCTTGAGCACCACTCGTTCTATGCCTCGTGGAGCAAGACCTTCTCACCAGCAGGCGGCGGCCTGATCGGCATCACGCCGAACGCCACCGGCAACGTCAACGACCTGAGCCCGGAGCTGACCAAGCAAAAGGAAATCGGGGTGAAAAGCGATTGGTTCGACGAACGCCTGAGCACCACCCTGGCCGTGTACGAACTGGAACTCTACAACCGCCGCACCAGCGACCCGCTGGACCGCACCATTACCCTGCTCACCGGCGAGCAACGCTCACGCGGCGTGGAGCTGACCGCCACCGGCAAGATCGTCGACAACTGGTATGTGCGCGGCGGCGTAGGCCTGCAGGACGCCAAGGTCGAGAAGGACAACAACGGCTTTGAGGGCAAACGGATCAGCGATGTGGCCAAGCGCAATGCCAGCCTGTTCATCACCTGGAAGCCGGAGATGGGCTGGTACGCGGAAACCGGTTTGACCCTGGTGGGTGATCGTTATGCCGACAACCTCAACACCGTGGTGTTGCCGGGTTATGGCCGCTGGGACGCGCTGGCCGGGTTCCGTCAAAAAGAATGGGACGTGCGGGCGGCACTGAACAATATCGCCGATAAAAACTACTACGCCTCGGCGACCAGTGCGGCGCAGATTCAACCGGGCGAGCCGCGAAGCCTGGTGGTCACCGGTACCTACAGCTTCTGACACTCCTCATGTGAAACAAAGCTTGTGTAGGCGCTGGCTTGACTGCGATGGCGGTGGGCCAGCGCCCTCTCTGTCGGCTGATAGGCCGCTATCGCAGGCAAGCCAGCTCCCACACTGGTCAGGTATTGCATATAAAACCAGCGCCTGGCGCAGATCCCTGTGGGAGCGGGCTTGCTCGCGAAAGCGGTGTGCCAGTCACTGAATATTTAACTGAACCACCGCCATCGCAGGCAAGCCAGCTCCCACAGTTGGTTTTAGGTGTTCTTTAGTTGCTCATCAACTCGCACAACGCCTGCACTTCGTCCTCCGTGAACAACCCCAACGGGTAGCGCTCACTCATCACGCTGCGCAAATCAGGCACTTGCCTGACCTGTCGCGAGCCGTTTGCCTTTAACCAAAGCGCCAGCGCATGGATCGCGTCACCGTCGACCCGCAAAGGGTGGAACGTACGCGTGTTCATCAGGTGGACATCGGCATTCATTTCAGCGCTCTCTCCTGCTGCGTGAGCGGCTAACTTACTCAAGGTTTGTGACAGAACTGCGCGGTCATCCCCCTTGGGCCACTGTAACTACAGCGATACAAGAGCTATGCCAATGTGCCGTGTTCACCGGGATACAGGCATGAAAAAGCCCGCGACTGGGCTGGGTCGCGGGCTTGCGGTGAACACTGCAAAGGCGCAGTGCTCGTACGCCATCAAGGCGCTGTTACAACTGCACTCACTTTCGTTGCGGGGCTGGCTGCTGTTGGGTCAGGCAATGGATATTGCCCCCACCCAGTAACAGTTCGCGGCCCGGCACCATCACCACTTCATGCTGTGGGAAGAGGTTCTGCAGGATTTGCTTGGCCTGGTCGTCCAACGGGTCATCGAAGCTCGGCGCGATGATGCCGCCGTTGACGATCAGAAAGTTGACGTAGGACCCGGCCAACCGCACGGTCGGATTACGCTCCTGGCTACCGTCAACAAGGTCTACCCCGGCGCATTCCTCCTCAGTGGCATACAGCGGACCCGGGATCGGCATTTTATGCACAATGAACGAGCGGCCCTGAGCATCGGTGCTGCTTTGCAGCACGTCCAAGGCTGCGTGGCAGCGTGGGTAGTTCGGGTCTTGCGGGTCATCGGTCCAGGCCAATAGCACTTCGCCCGGGCGCACGTAGCAGCAGAAGTTATCCACATGGCCGTCGGTTTCGTCGTTGAACAGGCCATCCGGCAACCAGATGATCTTATCCACAGCCAGGTTATCGCTGAGCACGGCCTCAATAGCCGCACGATCAAGGTGCGGGTTGCGGTTGCGGTTCAACAGGCATTCTTCGGTGGTGATCAGGGTGCCTTCGCCGTCGACATGAATCGAACCGCCTTCAAGCACGAAGCCTTCAGTGCGGTAACGCGGTGCGCGCTCCATCTCGAGGATCTTGCCTCCCACTTGGGAATCGCGGTTCCACGGTGCATACAGGCCGCCGTCAAAACCACCCCAGGCGTTGAAGTCCCAGTTCACACCCCGGACTTCACCACTGCCGTTGATCACGAAAGTCGGGCCGGTGTCGCGAACCCAGGCGTCGTCATTGGACATTTCCACCAGGCGGATGTTGGGCACGTCCAGGCGGGCGCGGGCGTTTTCATACTGGCTGGCGGAAACCGCGACGGTCACCGGCTCAAAACGTGCGATGGCCTTGGCCACCGCCACATGGGCCGCCTGCGCAGGCTTGCCGCCCAGGCGCCAGTTGTCTGGACGCTCTGGCCAGATCATCCAGGTTTGGGTCTGAGGCGCCCATTCGGCAGGCATGTGAAAGCCATCGGCGCGAGGTGTGCTGTGCAAGGTGGTCATGGCGATCAGGGCTCCGAATGGGGTGAAGGGCAACTTTATAATGGATAAAAATCGGCTTTAACAGACTAAAAACATGATAGGTGCTCGGGTCTGCAAAAAATAGCCGATAACAATCGATAAATCACAGTTGCTCATCCAGCACTTTCGACAGCATGTCCACAAAGAAGTCCACGCTGCGTCTGGACGTCACCATCGGCGGCTTGATTTTGAGGATATTCAGATAATCACCGGTAGGCTGCATGAAAATCCCCAGCTCCCGCAGCCGGTCACATAACAAGCCGGTTTCTGCAGTCGCAGGTTCCAGGGTATGGCGATCACGCACCAGTTCAAGGCCCAGATAGAAGCCCGAACCGTGCACGGCACCGACGAGTGGGTGGCGATCGATCAATTCCTCCAGTCGTGCCTTGAAATGCCCGCCTACCACTTGGGCGTTTTCCCACAGTTTTTCCTCTTCCATCACGTCCAGTACTGCCATGCCGATCCGGCAGCTGACCGGGCTGCCTCCCGATGACGAGAAGAAGTAACCCTCGGCCTCCAGTGCCTCGGCAATCTCTCGGCGGGTAATCACTGCGCCCAACGGCTGGCCGTTGCCCATGCCTTTGGCCATGGTAATGATGTCAGGCACCACACCCTGCTGTTCAAACCCCCAGAAGAAATGCCCCATGCGGCCGTAACCCACCTGCACTTCATCGGCGATGCACACGCCACCCTGGGCACGCACCAAGCCATACACCTGCTGCAGGTAACCCGCTGGCAGGGATATGCCGCCGGCATTGCCGTACACCGGTTCACAGATAAACCCGGCCAGTTGACGCTGGCTCGCGGCGATTTTCGCCAGGTTATGCTCCACACTTCGTACATAGTCCGGCGCGCTGTCCGGCCCGCGGAATTCACCGCGGTAGGTATTGGGCGCGGTCACCGGGTGTACCCAATCCGGGCGGCTGCTCAAGGCCTGGGGGTTATCAGCAATCGAGGTGGACACGGCATCCGCCGCCACCGACCAACCGTGATAAGCCTCCAGCACGCTGAGCATGTCGCGCCCGCCGCTGTAGGCCCAGGCCAGGCGAATCGCCAGGTCATTGGCTTCGGTGCCACTGTTGACCAGGAACACCCGGTCCATGCCCTCCGGCGCCAACGCCAGCAGGCGCTCGGAGAACTCGGCAATCGCCGCATAGTGAAACCGCGAGTTGGTGTTAAGCAACGACCACTGCCGCGCCGCCACCTCAGCCATGCGCGGGTGGCCATGGCCCAGCACGGCCACGTTGTTGAGCATGTCGAGGTAGGATCGGCCCTGCATATCAATCAGGTGGTTGCGCCAGCCGCGCTCGATACGCGGCGGGTCGGCGTAGTAGTGTTTCTGGGAGCGGGCGAAGCTGGCATCCCGCCGGGCCAGCAGGGCCTCTGAGTCCAGTTCCGGCTCAGCATCACAGGCCAGGCCCAACAGCGCCGAGGGTGACGGGCACAACGCCTGCCACGCCAACGCCCGGGAAGGTGTGCAGAACAGCGGTGGCTCAAGGTCGGCGCGGCATAACTGCACAGTCAACGGTGCCTGAACCTCGCCCAGCACCTGCCCTTTGACCAGCGTTGCGCCGGGCTTGAGTGATGTTCGAACACCCCACAGGCGCAGGCTCAGATCACTGTCGTGCAAGCACAGCAAGCCGTCGGCACCTTCGCGCAGCGTTCCCGCAAAGGGCGCCTCCAGAACCGTGCCGTGAGGCAGGTGCAGTTCGACATGCAGGGGGAAGGTCTCGGGCTCTAGCGCACTGTCGGGGCGGGTGCGCGACAAGCGGTATTGCCCATAACGACTGGCCGCCAGCCCATGCACCGTCGCCGCTTGATCCAGCAAGCGCCGATCTATGCCAGGGGTCTCCCAATTGCCAGCCTCGAAATGCGGGCTGAGTACGCCCAGGTCGATCAGCGCAAACTCGCGGCCCACCAAGCCTGGCAATAAAGGCGCGAAGTCTTGGTTGGCGACGGGCGGTAATGTTTTGCCGACGCTGCGCAGAATCGCCGCTTGCATGAGTTCAAAGGACACCGACGTGGCGATATGGAAGATTTCCCACTCGTGTTCGGCGTTTTTCTTGAGATAAGCATTATCCGGGTCCAGGCGTTGCTGCTGCTCGCTGCTGAGCACCAACACCGCCGCGCGAGCGACGATCAACGGCCACAACACCTCCAACTCTTCGCGCTGCAACGGCGTGACCGCGTGGCAGGCCTGGATCGCCGGCAAGAGGGCAAACGGATCACCGTCGGCATGGTGCAACAGCGCCGCGCAGGTCACCGACAGGTCGGCAATCCTCCAGGTACGCACCAGATCGCCAAAATCGATCACGCCTTGAATACGCCAGTGCCGCTGGTCATCACGCTGCCACACCACATTGTCATCGGTGATGTCCATGTGCACCGCTTGCCACGGCAGGTGTGCCGCCAACGGCTGGACATGCGCCTCGACCTGCCTGGCCACCTGCTCCAGAGCAGCACGCTGCGGCAGGTCGGGCAAGGTTGCCAGCAGGTGGGTGATCAATGCCTGCGCGTGGCGCGGGTCCCATTGCAGGGTGCGCTCCAGGCCAGGATGCTCGAAATCTGCCAGCGCGAGGCTCATCTGCCCGCACAGCTCACCAAAGCCTCCGATCACGGTGCGGCTCAGGCGGGGCAAATGCGTCAGGGGTTGGCCGTCGATGTAGTCCAATAGCCGCAGGTGCAGGGTTTGGCCATCGACGTTGACCGTCAGCAGCTCCTCGCCCTCCACGGTCTGGATGACCTTGGGCACGCGCAAGCCGGGGTGCGTGCCCAGGCTGGTGAGGGCCGCGTGCTGGGCCTGGAGTTCAACCGCGGCGTAGTCACCTCGGCAGATTTTCAGAACGAAGCGGCCCCGCGTGCTGTCAATTCTGTAGTTAAGGTCTTGTTGACTGCCCAATGAGCGTAATTTGCCCGTCATTCCATAATGTCGCTCGAGCAGGTGTGCTGCCTGCTCGGGGGTTACTTGTGGGCAAGGCAAGCTGGCACGGTGGGTCAACGTGGCTAACGACATTGTGACGACCTTTGTTTTTTCAGACGTCTATATCGCCATTGTTATGTGGCGTTAATCAACCCCTTCTGCTCACGGTGCTTGCGCCGGCCCGATTCACAACTCAAGCTATGCTACTTTCGCCCAGTGTCCGTCTAAGGAAAAGGCCCTCGACATGCGCATTCTCATCACCGGCGGTGCCGGATTTATTGGCTCGGCCCTGATCCGGCACTTGATTCAACACACTGAGCATGAAGTGCTCAACCTGGACAAGCTGACTTACGCCGGCAACCTTGAGTCGCTGACCAGCATCGCGTCCAACAGCCGCTATGAGTTTGTCCAGGCCGATATCATCGACCAGGCCACCGTCAGCGCCGTGCTCGCACGCTTCGAACCCGATGCGATCATGCATTTGGCGGCCGAGTCCCATGTCGACCGCTCCATTGACGGTCCGTCGGATTTTATCCAAACCAACATCGTCGGCACCTACAGCCTGCTGGAAGCCACGCGAGCCTATTGGCAGAAGCTGGCAGAGCCGGCAAAAAGCGCGTTCCGTTTCCACCACATCTCCACTGATGAGGTGTATGGCGACCTGCACGGCGTGGACGACCTCTTCACCGAGACCACGCCCTACGCGCCGAGCTCGCCTTATTCCGCGAGCAAGGCAGCGTCCGACCACTTGGTACGCGCCTGGCAGCGCACCTATGGCCTGCCGGTGCTGTTGACCAACTGCTCGAACAATTACGGGCCGTTCCACTTCCCCGAAAAATTGATCCCGCTGGTGATTCTCAATGCCCTGGCGGGCAAGCCACTGCCGGTGTATGGCGATGGTCTGCAGGTGCGTGACTGGCTGTTCGTCGAGGATCACGCCCGTGCACTGCTCAAAGTGGTGACCACTGGGGTTGTGGGCGAGACCTACAATATCGGCGGCCACAACGAACAGAAGAACATCGACGTGGTACGTGGCATCTGCGCCCTGTTGGAAGAATTGGCCCCCCAACGCCCGGCGGGCGTGGAAAAATTCACTGACCTGATCACCTTCGTCAAGGATCGCCCAGGCCACGACCAACGCTACGCCATCGACGCCAGCAAAATCGAACGCGAACTGGGCTGGGTCCCGGAAGAAACCTTCGAGACCGGCCTGCGCAAAACCGTGCAGTGGTACCTCGATAACCTGGAATGGTGCCGCAGGGTCCAGGACGGCAGTTATCAAGGTGAGCGATTGGGCAATACTGACGTGAAGGATTTGATCGCATGATGAAGGGAATTGTATTGGCCGGCGGTTCCGGCACGCGTTTGCACCCTATTACCCTGGGCGTGTCCAAACAATTGTTGCCGGTGTATGACAAGCCGATGATCTACTACCCGATCTCGGTACTGATGCTGGCGGGGATCAAGGACATCCTGGTGATCTCCACGCCAGTGGACTTGCCGCAATACCAGAACCTGCTGGGCGATGGCAGCCAGTTCGGCGTGCGCTTCACCTACGCGGAGCAGCCTTCGCCGGATGGCTTGGCCCAGGCGTTTATCATCGGCGAAGAATTCATTGGTAATGACCCTGTGTGCTTGATCCTGGGAGATAACATCTTCCACGGCCAGCATTTCGGCGATCAACTGCGCACTGCGGCCGAACGCCCCTCAGGCGCTACCGTGTTCGGTTACTGGGTCAAAGACCCTGAGCGTTTCGGTGTAATTGACTTTGATAGTGAAGGCCGCGCCCTGTCCATCGAAGAAAAACCGGCTAAGCCTAAGTCCCACTACGCGGTGACCGGCCTGTACTTCTACGACAACGACGTGATCAAGATCGCCAAGGCGGTCAAGCCTTCGCCACGCGGCGAACTGGAGATCACCGACGTCAACAATGCCTACCTCCAGCGCGGCGATCTGCACGTTGAACGCTTCGGCCGTGGTTTCGCCTGGCTCGACACCGGCACCCATGACAGCCTGCTGGAAGCCTCGACCTACGTTCAGACCATCGAGCATCGCCAAGGCTTGAAAGTGGCCTGCCTGGAAGAGATCGCGTATGAAAACGGCTGGATCAATCGTGACTATCTGCTGGAACGGGCCAAGTACTTTGGCAAGACCGGCTATGGTCAGTACTTGTACTCTCTCGCTGGGAATCCTAAATGAATGTGAACGCCACTGAACTGCCCGGTGTATTGATCATCGAGCCCAAGGTTTTTGGCGATGAACGTGGCTTTTTCTATGAAAGTTTCAACGCCCGGGATTTTGCTCAGGCCAGCGGTCTGCAACTGCAGTTTGTGCAGGACAACCACTCGCGCTCGCAAAAGGGCGTGCTGAGAGGCCTTCACTATCAGGTAGAACACGCCCAAGGGAAATTGGTGCGTGTGACCGCCGGAGAGGTACTGGACGTTGCGGTGGATATCCGCCGCAGTTCACCACATTTCGGCAAATGGGCCAGCGTGCGCCTATCGGCCGAAAATAACCGCCAGTTGTGGATTCCACCGGGCTTCGCCCACGGTTTTGTAGTACTCAGCGAATACGCTGAATTCCTCTACAAGACCACGGATTACTACACGCCGTCTGCGGAGCGGTGCATTCGCTGGGACGATCCTGAACTGGATATTGATTGGCAGTTGGCGGGTCCACCCACCTTGTCTGCTAAGGATCAAAACGGTAAAAACCTGAAAGACGCGGACCTGTTCCCGTGACAGTCGCCCTAAAAATCCTCATCGTCGGCCAACACGGCCAAGTCTCCCAGGAGCTGCAACAGCGGCTCCAGGGCCTGGGCGAACTTATCGTCCTGGGCAGCAAGCAACTTGACCTGGCAAACGCAGACCTTATCCGCCAACAAGTGCGCATCCATCGCCCTGGCCTGATCATCAACGCGGCGGCCCACACCGCCGTCGATCTGGCCGAGAGCGAACCGGACGCTGCGTTCGCAATCAACGCCATCGCCCCCGGCATCCTCGCCGAAGAAGCCAAGGCGCTGGGTATCCCGCTGATTCACTACTCGACCGACTACGTGTTCGACGGCAGCAAACCTGCCCCGTACACCGAAAGCGACACGCCCAACCCATTGGGTGTCTACGGCCAGAGCAAGCTGGCGGGTGAGCAGGCGATTGCGGCGGTAGGTGGCGAGTACCTGATCTTGCGTACCAGCTGGGTCTATTCGGGCCATGGCAAAAATTTCCTGCTGACCATGCAGCGCCTGCTGCAGGAAAAAGCGCAGATGCGCATCGTTGCCAACCAGATCGGTGCGCCGACCTGGGCCGGGACTATCGCCAACAGCACGCGTGTGTTGATCGAGCAATGGCAGGCCGGTAAGGCTGGGGAATGGGGTGTTTACCACCTCACTGCCCAGGGTGAAACCTCGTGGTTCGGTTTTGCCGAGGCGATTGGCGAGCAACTGCGCGCCGAAGGCAAGGCCTGCGCCGAGCTGGAACCGATTCCTTCCAGCGCCTACCCGACCCCCGCCAAGCGCCCGCTGAACTCGCGCCTGGACTGCACGCGCCTGCGACAGCAATGGCATGTCAGCCAGCCACAGTGGCAAGACGCATTGCACGAGTGTCTTGCACAGCAGCACTAGGCATAATGCGCCTGTACCCACAGGCGCGACTTCCATGACCCCACCCCTTGCGCGAAGACCCCGCTGGCGCAGCCTAGCCCTGCTGGCTCTGTGCCTGGCACCGCTGTTGTGGCCGCTGGAGCATTTGGCCGAGCGCTATTACCGCAGCGAACTCGCCGGCCAAAACCGCCAGACCCTCGACCTCTACGTCGCCAACTTGCTGGGCACCCTGCACCGCTACGAAATACTGCCGCAGATCCTCGGTGACTTGCCGGCCCTGCGTACTGCATTGGACGCTCCCCACGTCAGCACTCACCTGGTCAGCGCCAACCAGTTGCTCAAGGATGTCGCCGCCCAGGCAGGGGTGGAAGTGATGTACCTGATGGACACCACCGGCAAGACCCTCGCCGCGTCCAACTGGGACAAACAAGACAGCTTTGTCGGGCGCAACTTCTCCTTCCGTCCGTATTTCAGCGAAGCCATGGCCGGGCGCCTCGGCCGGTTCTTCGGCCTGGGCACCACCTCGGCCAAGCGCGGCTACTTCTTCGCCGCCGCGGTGCGTGACGGCGATACCGTCATCGGCGTGCTGGTGGTGAAGGTCGACCTGGACCACACCGAAAGCCTGTGGGGCAATACCCCGGAACAATTGCTGGTCACCGACCACAACGGCGTGGTGATCCTCACTTCGCGCCCGCAATGGCGATTCCGCGCCACTCGGCCACTGACCGCCGAAGAACGCCAGGCCATCATTGCCATCCAGCCCTACCCTACCCGTGACCCGCAGCCACTGAGCCTCAGCAGCAGCGCCTGGCTGCGCCAATCCACAGCCATCGCAGAAACCGGCTGGAACGTGGAAATCCTCGCGCCGCGCTCGCTGATCAACCGTCCGGTGCGCACGGTCGTCGCCGTGGGCGGCGCCACCTTATTGGTGCTGATGCTGTTGCTGGGGTTACTGATGCAGCGCCGCCGGCACTATCTGGAACGCATCGCCTTCGAAGCCAAGGCTCGCCGCGAGTTGGAAATGCGCGTGGCCGAGCGTACCAGCGACCTGGAGGGCCTTAACCGGCGCCTTAAACAGGAAGTGCTGGAGCGCGAGCATGCCCAGCAAGAACTGGTGCGCGCCCAGGACGATTTGGTCCAGGCCGGTAAGCTCTCGGCGCTGGGCACCATGTCGGCGAGTATCAGCCATGAATTGAATCAGCCACTGGCGGCGATTCGCAGCTATGCCGAAAACGCCGAGATCCTGCTCGATCATGAGCGCACCAACGACGCCCGCGGCAACCTCAAGCTGATCAGCGAATTGACCGGGCGCATGGCCTCGATCATCGCCCACCTGCGCGCATTCGCCCGTCGCGACCGGCATGCGCCGGAGAGCGTGGCCCTGCAACCGGCACTGGATGATGCCCTGGCGTTGTTGGCCAAGCGGCGGCGTTCGATGGAAGTGGAACTGATCCGCGACCTGCCGGAGGCAACCCTGTGGGTGCAGGCCGGTGAAACCCGCCTGCGCCAAGTGCTGGGTAACTTGCTGGCCAATGCCCTGGACGCCCTCACCGAAAAAGGCCCGCCACGCAGACTCTGGCTGAGTGCCGAAACCACGCCGCAGGGCGTCAACCTGTACATTCGCGACAACGGCCCGGGCTTTTGCATGGAAGCCCTGGGCCGCGCCAGCGAGCCGTTCTACACCACCAAAACGCGCACCCAGGGCCTGGGCCTGGGCCTGGCGATCTGCGACACGCTGATGCGCGCCTTTGGCGGCGAACTGTTGTTCGCCAACCACAAGGAAGGCGGCGCGCTGTTAACCTTGAAATTACGTGCCGGCTCGCCGGGCGTCAGTCTGCAACCGTCCGAGGACCGCAGTGTATGAGTATCGACAACTCGATTCAGGTGGTATTGATCGACGACGATCCACACCTGCGTCAGGCCCTGTGCCAGACCTTGGACCTGGCCGGCCTGAAAGTCCTGCCCCTGGGCGAAGCCAACGGGCTCACTGCACGCCTGTCCCGCGACTGGCCGGGCGTGGTGGTCAGCGACATCCGCATGCCCGGCATGGACGGCCTGGAATTGTTGGCCGAACTGCACGGACAGGACCCCGATCTGCCGGTGCTGCTGATCACCGGCCACGGCGATGTACCGCTGGCGGTGCAGGCCATGCGTGCCGGCGCCTATGACTTCCTGGAAAAACCCTTCGCCAGCGACGCGCTGCTCGACAGCGTGCGCCGTGCCCTGGCCCTACGCCGGCTGGTGCTGGACAACCGCAGCCTGCGCCTGGCCCTCAGCGACCGCCAGCAACTGAGCACGCGCCTGGTAGGGCACTCGCCACAGATGTTGCGCCTGCGCGAGCAAATCGGTGCGCTGGCCGCGACCAAGGCCGATGTGCTGATCCTCGGCGAAACCGGGGCGGGTAAGGAGGTCGTCGCCCGCGCCCTGCACGACCTCTCAAGCCGACGCAGCGGCCCGTTTGTGGCGATCAACGCCGGGGCACTGGCGGAATCGGTGGTGGAAAGCGAACTGTTCGGCCATGAACCCGGCGCGTTTACCGGCGCGCAAAAGCGCCGCATCGGCAAGTTCGAGTTTGCCAATGGCGGCACGCTGTTTCTGGATGAAATTGAAAGCATGAGCCTGGATGTACAGGTCAAGTTGCTGCGCCTTTTACAGGAGCGCGTAGTCGAACGCCTGGGTGGCAATCAGCTGATCCCGCTGGATATACGCATTATCGCCGCCACCAAGGAAGATCTGCGCCAGGCCGCCGACCAGGGCCGTTTCCGTGCCGACTTGTATTACCGCCTCAATGTGGCGCCGTTGCGCATTCCGCCCCTGCGTGAGCGGGGTGAGGATGCGCTGATGCTGTTCCAGCACTTCGCCGACGAGGCCAGCAGCCGCCACGGCCTGCCCTTGCACGAACTGCAACCGGGCCAGCGCGCGCTGTTGCTGCGCCACAGCTGGCCGGGCAATGTGCGGGAACTGCAAAACGCCGCGGAGCGTTTCGCCCTCGGCCTGGAGTTGGCCCTGGATACCGCCCAGGACCATCCCGCCGCCGGCGTGCTGACCTCCACGCCTGGCGGCCTGAGCGAGCAAGTCGAACAGTTCGAAAAAAGTCTGATCGCTGCCGAACTGACCCGCCCCCACAGCTCCGTACGCAGCCTCGCCGAAGCGTTGGGCGTGCCGCGCAAAACCTTGCACGACAAACTGCGCAAACACGGCCTGAACTTCGCCGACAGTGCCAACCAGAGCGCCGATGACGAATGACATCGTCCACCTACGAAGAGGCCGCCATGAGCCGCGATAGCCGTTACCTGGAATCCATCCTTCACCATGACATCCCACTCACCCGGGAAATGGGCCTCAGGGTGCTCGACTGGCAACACGACCAACTGCACCTGCCCCTGCCGTTGCAAGCCAATATCAACCACAAGAGCACCATGTTCGGCGGCAGCCTCTACTGCGGCGCCGTGCTGGCGGGTTGGGGTTGGCTGCACCTGAAGCTGCGTGAAGCCGGGATTGAGGACGGGCACATCGTGATTCAGGAAGGGCAGATCAGCTACCCGCTGCCGGTGACCCAGGACGCGACAGCCATTTGCGCGGCGCCGGATGAAAAGATTTGGAAGCGCTTTGTGGCGACCTATCAGCGCTACGGGCGGGCGCGGTTGGCGCTGGAGACGTGGATTGTGAATGAAGGCAGTGAAGAGCATGCCGTTGTCTTTACCGGCCAATACGTCCTGCACCGCTAGCAGCCATTACATAAAACAAATGTGGGAGCTGGCTTGCCTGCGATAGCGGTGGCTCAGCCAATACCTGTATGACTGACACTCCGCCATCGCGGGCAAGCCCGCTCCCACATTTTGCTTTGCAGTGATCTTAAGATCTAGCCAGGGTCAACAGCCGCTCACGCCACGCCGCCTTGGCCGGCAACGCCAGAAAGAACGGGTTCAGCAACGACTCCCGCGCCGGGTAGCTGAACGGCTTGCCATTCAACTCCAACACTTCGCCCCCCGCCCCTTCCAATACACCCTGGGCCGCTGCGGTATCCCACTGCGAGGTCGGCGCCAGGCGCGGATAACAATCGGCACTGCCCTCGGCTAATAAGCAAAACTTCAACGAGCTGCCGATATTCGCCAGTTTCAACTCACCCAAGCCCTCGCTCAAACCATCCAACAGACGCTCCTGCTCAGGGCTGGTGTGACGACGGCTGGCCACCACGGTAAAGGCTTCGCCCGCAGCCCTGGTCTGGCGCACTTGAATCTGCTTGGGCGCTGCATTGACATCCGACCGCCAAGCCCCCAGGCCCGCGCCGCCGAAGTAGCAACGGCCAGTGGTCGGTATCGACACCACGCCGAACACCACACGGCCCTGTTCGATCAATGCAATATTGACGGTGAATTCTTCACTGCCGGAAATGAATTCCTTGGTGCCATCCAGGGGGTCCACCAACCACCAGCGCTGCCAGCCGGCACGCACACTCTGATCGATATCGGCGTCCTCTTCAGACAACACTGGGATGCTTGGGTCCAGCGCGGTGAGGCCTGCGAGAATCAGATGGTGGGCAGCCAAGTCGGCAGCCGTCACGGGTGAATCGTCCGCCTTGGCGGTCACGGCTACATCGACACGCCAGTACGGCAGGATGGCTTCACCCGCCTGGCGCGCCAGTTCAATGACCGGGGCGATAAACGGGTGGCCTAAAAACAGTTCGCTCATGCGGTGAACGCTCCACGCTGGGTCAACAGGTCTCTCACCAGATACAACGCCGCCAGGGCGCGACCTTCGCTGAATTGCTCGTTTTGCGCCAACGCCGACAGCTCGCGCAGGTTGACCCGGTCTACCCGCATCGGTTCGGGCTCATCACCTTCAAGGCGCTCTTCATAAAGATCGGTAGCCAATACCACCTGGATTTTCTGGCTCATATAACCAGGCGACAATGACAGCTCGGTGATGTGCTCCAACTGCCGTGCGCCATAGCCGGCCTCTTCCTTGAGTTCGCGGTCTGCCGCCGCCAGCACGTCTTCGCCGGGCTCGATCAAGCCTTTGGGCAACGACAATTCATACTCGTCAGTGCCGCCGCAGTACTCTTCCACCAGCAATGCATGATCTTCATCGATCATCGCCACAATCATCACGGCCCCATAGCCTGTGCCGCGCCCGACAAGACGCTCGTAGGTGCGCTCAACGCCATTGGAAAAGCGCAGTTGCACTTCCTCCACGCGGAACAAACGGCTACTGGCGACTATTTCGCGGGCGAGGACAGTGGGTTTCTGGCGCATAAACGGCTCCTTGGCGTGATCGGGTTACTATACCGTGGCTTGTCCGATTGTCTGTGTCGGATATCTTTACTTACATGAGACCCCACCATGCCCTCTTTGCCCTGGCACGCCATCGACACCGTCCTGCTGGACATGGACGGCACCCTGCTCGACCTGCATTACGACAACCACTTCTGGATGGAGCACCTGCCCCAGCGCTACGCCGAACTTCACGGTGTGAGCCAGGCCATGGCCGAGATGGAGTTGCAACCGCTGTTTGAGCGTAACGCCGGACAGTTGCAATGGTATTGCCTGGATTTCTGGAGCGCCGAGCTCAAGATCCCGGTGCGCGAACTCAAGCTGGAGACCGCCCACCTGATTGCCCTGCGTCCGGATGCCGATACATTCCTGGCGGCGATCAAACAGGCCGGCAAGCGCGTGATCATGATCACCAACGCTCATCGTGATTCACTGTCATTGAAGTTGGAGCGCATTGAACTGGCGCCGTATTTCGAGCGATTGATCAGCTCTCACGACTACGGTTTTCCCAAGGAAAACCCGCAATTCTGGCAAGCCTTGCAAGCGGATATCCACTTTGACCCGGCCCGTAGCCTCTTTATAGATGACACTTTGCCGATCTTGCGCAGCGCCCGGGATTTCGGGGTCGGTCATTTGCTGGCAGTGAAGGAGCCTGATAGCAAGAAAGGACCAAAGGACACCGCAGAATTTTTAGCAGTGGGAGATTATCGAGAACTCATTGCCGGACTTTGAGCGAATGTGGGAGGGGGCAAGCCCTGATACCAACCTGTAGGAGCGAGCTTCCTCATTTTATCCTGCGTATTACTCAGGGATGCGCAGTGTCTGACCTGGGTAGATCTTGTCCGGGTGCGACAACAGTGGCTTGTTAGCCTCGAAGATCTTGTTGTACTTATTCGCGTCGCCATAAACCGTCTTAGAGATTGCGCTCAGGGTGTCGCCGCTTTTCACAACAACAAAGCGCGAAGCCACAACCACTGGACCGGATACTGTGATCTGGTCATCCACACTTGCCACGCCGGCAATGTTACCCAGCGCCAAGAGGATCTTCTCTTTCTCTTCCTGCGTGGCCACTTCACCGCTCACCGTGACCTTGTCGCCATCCACCGTGGTCTGCACGTTTGGATTACCCAGGCCCACCTTGCTCACATGCTCCTTCAACTGCTCACTCGCGTTCGCATTACCCGGCGTCAACAGGTCAACAATCTTTTCGCCGGCTTCTTTGATAAAGCTAAAAATACTCATGGTGCGTTCTCCTTGGGATTTAATTTCCAGATGCCCAAGACTAGACCAGTCCTGCCGACTTGGGTTCCAGACTGGCTAAAGACTCAAAAGTATCCAACTCACCCCTGCCTGGAATAAGCCCGACGAAAACGCGGGTGAACCTTGATCGACGCCCTCTATCAATAGATCAATACTGGCGATTAGACGTGACCCTTTGTCGCGCCTAGTCTAAACACTGATCAATCCGCCGGTGGTACTGCCCCATGAACGCCAAGCGCCCTCACTGCGCGGCGCCCGCTCTTGAATCGGCCGCGCCCGTCGCTAGCCAGAGCTATCACTATTGCAATCTTGAACACACGGAAGTCGCCAGCACTGCGCTGGCCGAAGAAGTGGCGTTGGCGATTGCCTATAACGATATCAGCCAGGCGGTGATGCTGGTGACGCCTACGGACCTGGAAGACTTCATTGTAGGTTTCAGCCTCGGCAGCGGCATTATCACCGACGTTAACGACATTTATGATCTGAAAATCAGCGGATCGGGCGCAGCCCAGTACGCTCAGGTACAGGTTTCCAGCCGTGCGTTCTGGAACCTCAAGCAGCAACGTCGCCAATTGGCGGGCACCAGCGGCTGCGGTCTATGTGGCGTTGAAGCGGTAGAGCAAGCATTGCCCGACCTCCAGGTACTGCCAGGCGCACCCTTGCCGCCCGCGCAGTGGCTCGATGGCCTGCGCCAGCGTATCAGCGCATTCCAACCCCTGGGCCAGCACAGCGGCGCCGTGCATGCGGCGGTTTTTATGGACAGCCAAGGCGAATTGCTGATGGGTCGCGAAGACATCGGTCGGCATAACGCCCTGGATAAATTGATTGGCGCGTTGATCCGCCAAAAGATTCCGACCGACGGCGGCCTGGCGATTGTTACCAGCCGCTGCAGCCTGGAATTGATTCAGAAAGTCTTGCGCGCGGGCATCCAGACCCTGGTCAGCCTGTCGTCGCCCACCGGCCTGGCCTTGCAATGGGCGCGCCGGCACAACCTCAACCTCATCCACCTGCCGCAAAAAAGCGCGCCACGGGTCTATAGCCCTGCGATGGAGCACCAGCCATGAGCCTTCACCACCAAGCCGACCAGACCCCGACCCCACGCTACAAGCCCTACAAAGGCCCAGCCGGTGGCTGGGGCGCCCTGATCAGCGTGGCGCAAGCCTGGCTGACCAGCGACAACGCCCTCAAAAACCTGCGCATGATGCTCAAGACCAATCAGAACGGCGGCTTCGACTGCCCGGGCTGCGCCTGGGGCGACTCGCCGGAAAGCGGCATGGTCAAGTTCTGCGAAAACGGCGCCAAGGCGGTCAACTGGGAGGCCACCAAGCGCCGCGTCGATGCGGCCTTCTTCGCCAAGCACAGCGTCACAGCGTTGCTGGAGCAAAGCGACTATTGGCTGGAATACCAGGGCCGCCTGACCGAGCCGATGCGCTATGACGCCGAGACCGATCGCTACACGCCCATCAGTTGGGAAGCCGCCTTCGACTTGGTCGGCAAGCACCTCAACGCACTGCCCAGCCCGAACATGGCCGAGTTCTACACCTCGGGCCGCGCCAGCAACGAAGCCGCCTACTTGTACCAGCTGTTTGTGCGCGCCTATGGCACCAACAACTTCCCGGACTGCTCGAACATGTGCCACGAAGCCAGCGGCGTAGCCTTGGCGCAGAGCGTGGGCGTGGGCAAAGGCACCGTGACCTTTGATGACTTCGAACATGCCGATGCCATTTTCGTCTGGGGCCAGAACCCCGGCACCAACCACCCACGCATGCTCGAGCCTCTGCGCGAAGCGGTGAAGCGCGGCGCCCAGGTGGTGTGTATCAACCCGCTGAAAGAGCGCGGCCTGGAGCGCTTCCAGCACCCCCAACATCCGCTGGAAATGCTCACCAACGGCGACAAGCCGACCAACACCGCCTACTTCCGCCCGGCGCTGGGTGGCGATATGGCGATCTTGCGTGGCATGGCTAAATTCCTGCTGCTGTGGGAACGCCAAGCCTTGGCCGAAGGCAAGGAAGCAGTGTTCGACCATGACTTCCTCAACGAACACACCGCCAACGTCCTGGAATACCTGGGCCAGATCGACGACACCTCCTGGGAGGAAATCGTCGAGCAGTCCGGCCTGACCCTGGTGGAGATCGAGCAAGCGGCGCGCATGTACGCCAAAGGCAAGAATGTGATCATGTGCTGGGCGATGGGGATAACCCAGCACCGCCACTCGGTGCCGACCATCCAGGAAATCGCCAACCTCATGTTGCTGCGCGGCAATATCGGCCGCCCAGGTGCCGGGCTGTGCCCAGTGCGCGGCCACAGTAACGTGCAGGGCGACCGCACCATGGGCATCAACGAACGCCCACCGGTAGCGTTTCTGGACGCGCTGGAGCGTCGTTTCCAGTTCCAGGTGCCGCGCGACAATGGCCATAACGTGGTGGAAGCGATTCACGCCATGCTTGAAGGCCGTTCCAAGGTCTTTATCGGCCTGGGCGGCAACTTTGCCCAAGCCACGCCAGACAGCACGCGCACCTTTGAAGCGCTGCGAAATTGCGACCTGACCGTGCAGATCAGCACCAAGCTCAACCGCAGCCACCTGATGCACGGTAAAGATGCGTTGATCCTGCCGTGCCTGGGCCGTACCGACATCGACATCCAGGCCGACGGCCCGCAAGCGGTGACAGTGGAAGACTCGTTCAGCATGGTTCACGGTTCCAACGGCCAACTGCAACCGCTGTCGAAACGGATGAAGTCCGAGCCGGCGATCCTGGCGGGCATTGCTGCCGCCACCCTGGGCAGCAAGCCCGTGGATTGGAACTGGCTGGTGGCCGACTATGGGCGCATCCGTGACCTGATCGCCGACACCATCCCAGGCTTCAAGGACTTCAACGAGAAGATCAAACATCCAGGTGGCTTCTATCTGGGCAATTCCGCCGGCGCACGCCGCTGGAACACTCCGTCCGGTCGCGCCAACTTCCGCCCGAACATCTTGCCCAAAGACCTGATCCACGAGCGCACCCACGCCACGGGCCGAGTGCCGGACCTGATCATGCAGTCGATGCGCTCCCACGATCAGTACAACACCACTATTTATGGCCTGGACGACCGTTATCGCGGGGTCAAAGGCCAGCGTGACGTGCTGTTCGTCAACGAAGCCGACATCATCCGCCTGGGCTTCAAGCCGGGGCAGAAGGCAGACATCGTGTCGCTGTGGGAAGACGGTCGTGAGCGCCGCGTGAAGGGCTTTACGCTGCTGGCATTTGATATTCCGGCGGGGCAGGCAGCGGCCTACTACCCGGAAGTGAACCCGTTGGTGCCATTGGAAAGCACTGGCGACGGTAGCCATACGCCGACGTCTAAGTTTGTTGCGATTCGTTTGGAGGCGGCGAGTGATACTGGGTTGATCATGGCGCGCTCGGCCTGACTCGATCCGAGATGTGTGTTGCTTGAACTACCGCTTTCGCGGGCAAGCCCGCTCCCACATTTGAAATGCATTCCAAGTGTGGGAGCGGGCTTGCCCGCGAAGAGGCCAGCACAAGCACCGCACATTCGGCAGGCACAAAAAAGGCCGCTTTTGCATAAAAGCGGCCCTTCCGAAGTAACTAAAGACCCGTAAAAATGACTTAAGTTCCCCATACAAAACAGTAACTTAGCAAATTGTATACAACCTCTGCCGCCGGTCGGATTTCGATTGTCAGCGCCTCGATACAACCTCAGGATCGCGCCGTCATCCCTTGAGGTTTCCCTGAATGAAGTTCTCCTCGATTCTCTTGTTGTCCCTTGGCCTGGTCAGTGGCGCAGCCATGGCAGGCGGCACCACCGAAGCCGGTGTAGGCGGCGCATTGGGTGGGGTTCTAGGTTCCGTTGTCGGCCAGCAGTTGGGCGGCAATACCGGTTCGACCATTGGCGCGGCCCTGGGCGGCGCAGGTGGTAGCGCGGTCGGCGCCGACAAACGTAGCCGTGGCGAAGCCGCCATCGGTGGCGCACTGGGCGCAGCCGGCGGTAACGTCGTAGGGCGCAGCGTTGGCGGCAGCACCGGCGCACTGATCGGCTCCGCGGCCGGCGGTGGCGCGGGCGGCGCGCTAGGCAACTACATGGGTAACGAAAGTGATCGCGACAACCGCCATTACCGCGATCGCGACCGTGACGATCGTCGCTACTACCGCGATGGCCACCCAGGCCGCGGCCATGCCTATGGGCATCGCAAGAACAAGCATCGTTATCGCGACTGATAAACACGCGCTCTGACGAACACATCCGATGTGGGAGCCGGGCTTGCCCGCGAGAGCAGTGAATCAGGTTTAGACGTACTGCCTGATACTGCGCCATCGCGGGCAAGCCCGGCTCCCACATTTGGTCCGGGTTGCTTGTAGGTGCCTCAAACCACCAAGCGCTGCATCGCTTCGCGCAACATCGCCGGAATCGGCACTGGCTGGTTCGACGCTCGGTCCACAAACACATGGACAAAGCGCCCCGCCGCACACGCCTCCTGCTCGCCCGCCTTGAATACCGCCAGCTCATACTGCACCGAGCTATTGCCCAGCTTGCCCACCCGCAGGCCGACCTCAATGCGCTCGGGAAAAGCAATCGAGGCAAAGTAATCGCAGGCCGAACTCACCACAAACCCCACCACCTCACCGTCATGAATATCCAGCCCACCCTGTTCGATCAGGTAGGTATTAACGGCTGTGTCGAAGAAGCTGTAGTAGGTGACGTTATTCACATGGCCGTAGGCATCGTTGTCGTGCCAACGCGTGGTAATCGGTTGGAAGTGGCGGTAGTCGTCGCGCACAGGCGTTGAGTCAGGCATCGGCAAGTCTCGTCAAAGTTGATCCAATTGAGCGTGGGCCCAGTCGCGCACCTCGGCGTAGGGGTAGTCTTCCAGCGCAGCAAAACCCGGAATGCCCCGCGCCTTCAACTTGGTAAACAACGGTACGCTGATACCGCCAAGGAAACGCGTCAAACGCTCCGCACTCGGCAAGTGCCCCGTGTACTCATGATGCCTGTGGATAAAATCACCGCACAGCCCCATGAAGTTTTTATCCACAAGCGGCGGCAGGCTCGGCGGCGCCGGCAGATGGGCGACCTGACCGTGGCATACCGAACAATGCCCGCAACGCTGGGGCGCATTATCATCACCAAAGTAGTGCGCCAGGCGTTGCCCCAGGCAGTGGTCGGTGGCGAACAGGTCGAGCATGGCGTGAATCCGCGCGACCTCCGTCACCTCATGCTGCTTAAAGCCTGTGTATAACTCGGCGCTTAACGCCTGCGGGTCGAAATCGGTGTCGAGCAAACTGTAGACCTCAGTCATCTGCTTGCTTTCCAGCTCTATAAGGCCCTGCTCCTGAAAATAATCCAGCGCCTTCACTACCCGGCTACGTTCGGCATTGTGCTGTTGATAAAGCCCATCGAAATCCACCGTCGCCCAGGTTTTAGCGCGCTTGCACACCTGGATGATCGCCGCGACAAACTGCTGCCGCTCGCCGGAAAAACGCGCCAGCAAGGCTTCAGGTTCGATCAGGTATTTAAAACGGTATTCCGCATAAAACGCATAGCGCGGTGCGATCACGCCCTTGAGCTCCAACTGCACCAAGAGCGTCTTGAGCGGCAGCTCGCGAATATTGCTGTGGTCCGACAGCGACCTGAGTAGAAACTCCCACTGGCCTTCGCTACGCGCGGCCTGCAACTCCTCAAGTACACGACGAATGCCTTCCTGCTCCGGCGTATCACCGTACACAAAGTTTTCCAACACATTGAGGCTGTCGCGGTTGGCCAACACCAGGCAATCCGACGGCTGCCCGTCACGCCCTGCGCGGCCGATTTCCTGGCTGTAGTTCTCGATGGACTTGGGCAGGTCGAAGTGCACGACATTGCGGATGTCACTCTTGTCTATGCCCATGCCAAACGCGATAGTTGCGACAATGCAATTGGAGCGCCCGCCCATGAAACGCTGCTGGATACCCTCGCGTTTTTCGTGGGGCAGCCCCGCGTGATAAGCCTCGGCCTGAATGCCGTGGCGGTTCAGATGCTCGGCAATCTGCTCGGCGGGTTTCTGCAAGGGGACGTAGACGATACTCGGCTGGTTGGCCCGCGCTTTCATCCACTCCCCCAGCCTGCGGCGTTTGTCGTGGCCGCTGACCGGTTCCACCAGCAGGTTGAGGTTGGGGCGATAGAAGCCCGTGGTCACTACATCTTCGGCAGCAATGGCGAACTTGGCCTGCATGTCGGCGATCACCTTGGGCGTGGCCGTGGCCGTCAGCAACAGCGCCTGCGGGATGTTGAACTGGCGCTGGTAGTCCGGCAGCTTCAAATAATCCGGACGGAAGTTGTGGCCCCATTCGGAAATACAGTGCGCCTCGTCCACCACCAGCAACGAGATCTGCACGCTGTTCAGGAAGTTACGGAAACGCTCGTTCTTCAAACGCTCCACGGAAATCATCAGGATCTTGAGCTCGCCCGATCGCGCACGGGCCATTACCTCATTGGCCTCATCACGGCTCTGGGCCGAATCGATACTGCCCGCCGAAATGCCATGGCGCTGCAGGAAACCCAACTGGTCCTGCATCAACGCCAGCAAAGGCGACACCACCAGCGTCAGGTGCGGCAGCAACACCGCCGACAGCTGGTAGCACAAGGATTTGCCCGACCCCGTGGGAAAAATGGCGGCGGCAGAACGCCCAGCCAGAACGGCGCTGACTGTCTCTTCCTGGCCCAGGCGAAAGTGTGGATAACCAAAGACCTGCTGGAGGGTGTCGTGCATAAGGCTGTCACTCCATGACCGCTGAGTTGGCTCAAAAACATAGCCCGGGAATCTCAGCGAATCGAGAAAGGTCGCGAGGAAAAAAGAGACAGGATGATACACAGAGGGAGGGATGGCTCAGGGCCGAAGTGGGACTTTTCTGAGAACGTAACAGGAAGCAGCAGATACAAATGTGGGAGCTGGCAAGCCCTCTCCCACATTTCACAACCGAGCTACAGCTGAATCAGCGGTTCTGCACCCGCTCAATCGCCGTGTCATACACCGGGTTGGCCTTTTGCTCCTTGGCCAACTGGTAGTGACGCAACGCATCCGGGAACTGCCCGGCCGCTTCGTAGATGCGTGCAATGTTGTAGTAAGCACCGGCACGCACGGTCGCGGCATTGGTACCGGTGGCCAGGGCGATAGCCTTGCGGTTGGCCCAGATCGACTCCGCGGTATTGCCAGCTTTCTGATACGCCAGGCCCAGGTTGCCGTAAGCCTTGCCGAAGCTGTTATCCAGCTCGATGGCTTGACGGAAGAAGTCGATGGCCTGGTCCAGGTTACCGGCCTGGTAGGCCGCTTCGCCCTTGAGGTTCAGCTTTTTCGCATCGGCCTGTACCGACGAGCTCACCGTCACGGCGGTGACGGCCACGCTGTCATCCAGCAACGGCTTGACCTCGTTGAGCACATCTTCGGCGCCGACTCTCACGCCGGTGAAGGTGTTGATGTCCTGGAAGTCGCCACTGCCGGTCATGCGGAACACGGTCCACAGGTTGCCGGTGCGGTTCTGCGGCACATAGTAGGTGCGCACCAGGGATTGCCCCATGTACACAAACACCTTGGCCTCACTGTGGGATAACTCGCTAGAGTTGGGAGAGCCACTGTTGGAATAGTCATGCACGGCATAGACGTAGCTTTCGCCGTAATGCTTTTTCTGCAGGGTGATGGTTTCCGGGCCATAGCTGTCGGTGTCATCCACGTCCAGTTCGGCGTCGGTGCCCTTTTTATTGTTGAAGAAGATGTTATTGCCGGGGAAGATCATATGGGAGTCGAGGTCGCGCGGAGCCTTGCCCCAGGTCAACACCACACGCAGGCCGTCGAGATTTTCCATCACCGGGCTGACGGCATAGGTCATGCCTTTGCACGGGCACTTCACCACCAGGTTGGAATAGCCAGGCTTCTTGATGATCAGCAGGTTGCTGGCATCATCAGCCGCCTCGCTGGTCAGCGTGACCTGGCCTTGTGCGTTGGTACGGCCCACCACGTTCTGCGCGCCATTGCGTTGCAGCAACACTTCGGCATCGGCGATTTTCTGATCCTTAACCACCGCGCTCAGCACTTCAATCGGCAACTGCTCTGCCTGGGCAGAAAACGCCACCGCACACAAAGACATCGCCGAGGCGACACGAAGCAAACCCATGCTTAACTCCCTTTAAGTAGTGGGCGGAATCGCCCTACAAGATTTTGCGGTGAAACATACGCTGATTTCAGAGCTTTGGCGGATTTTTTTATAGCAAATGTGATGTGCTTTTTATCCGATCAGGTCGCCATTCCCACATCATCAATGCGTTGTACCTGCTCGTTCAGGACGGCTGTGATTTGCTGGAAGCTACGCAACACGTACAACTGCAACCAACGACCGATCAGCCACCACACAGCAATCCGATACACAGCTAAACCTGTGGGAGCTGGCTTGCCTGCGATGGCGGCTATCAGGCTATATTTATTTCCAAACCTGACACAACGCCATCACGGGCAAGCCCTAATGCCTGTAGGAGCGAGCTTGCTCGCGAAAAACGTTAACGGTAACGCGCGCTTCCTGGATAAACGCGGTGCCTGTGGGTTTTTCGCGAACAAGCTCGCTCCTACAAAAAGCCTTAGGAAAGCCCGGCTCCCACATTTACTCGGCTCTGCCAGCAGAATCGGTATCAAGTCGTCAATGCAGGAAGGCATTGTAAGAAACCAAAAAACGGCGCGTCGTCCGTTTCCCAAACTGCTCCAAACAGTGTCTCACCCCTCTACAGAAACGCCCTTTGACTGGACGAAACTAGCCCCCTCTCCTAACTCTCTCGGCATAATTTTGTGAACATCGAAAGGACTCAGCATATCGGCCACTATGGCGTCACCTTCACAGTGATTCGCTTTACTGTTGCGCCGGACAATCGGCACTTTTTCTCCAACCTATGCCTGCTTGAAGCAAAAACGGCAGCCCAGCGGGTGCGCGATCAATTACGCAGGCTGTACGAAAAAATGCTGGCCAGAGATTTACCATGCGACATGGCAGTTGCGATTTCCCATCCGTTGAGACGGAATCAGGCGGATCGGTTAAACGACCAAAACGTGCTCATCAAACGAATAATTTCCGAAGCGGTTAAAGCGCCGGGGGCTGTCATTTCAACCGCAACCGCTGGTTTCGTTGGCGATACGATTTCCGGCAAGCTTCGCAGATATCACGCGGGGGACATCATCATCGGTCTGGATGCCAGTGTGAGGGGAGGCATAGGACCTCAGCGTTCAACACACTCAATACATGTTTACTCGGACGAGTCTTAGTAACATGGCTTTGTACTTTCAATCGGCTTCTTTTTTCATCATCTATCTGGTGCTGCACTACCAAATCACAGACCCCGCGCTCAGAATGCGCGTCGCACTCACATGCCTCGCTACAGGTCTAGTTCTGACGTTCCTACTGCCCTATGTAGCCGTGATTCTCAGAATGCCCTGGCTACCTGTCTTTGTATGCTTGATAGGCTTGGCTCTCTTCATCACCCGAAACAAATACCGCCTGCAACGTGACAGGCCCCCTCACCCACTCCTGCGTGCCCCCACCATGAACCTGGCCCCCAACTTCCCCGAAGACCCTGTCATGCAGCAACTTCTGCAACTGCTGCATGAAGAAATCGGCTTGCCAAAACACAAGACCATTGGCCTGCACACCTCACTGAACTTCGACCTCGGTTGCGATGGCGCTGAGGCCAAGCAATTCATGGAGGCGCTGGAACAGGATTTCGGGGTCGACCTGGGTGACTACGACGCTTATCGTTACTTCCAGCCGCCGGTGTTCGACGTGTTCCTGAAGCGTCGCGCCAAGGGCCGTGGTGACAAGATCCCGCTGACCATCGGCATGCTCTACCTGGCGATCAAGACCCACTGCTGGGAAACGCAAACGCTGGAAAACCTGAGCTGATTCCAATGAAGGATTTTTTGTAGGAGCGAGCTTGCTCGCGAAAAACTCACAGGCGCCGCGTTCATTCAGCAAGCACGCGTTATCGTTGACGTTTTTCGCGAGCAGGCTCGCTCCTACAGTATTAGGGCAAGCCCGCTCCCACATTGGATCTGCGCTAATCTGGCGAGCCGCATAAATAACAAGGATCGTTCATGGACGTCACAATGGGTCTCCTGGCCGCTCTGCTCTGGGGCGGCACGGACTTTCTGGTGGGCCTCAACGCCCGAGCCGTTGGCGTTAAACGCGCGGTGTATTTCGGCCAAGCCCTCGGCTTTTTGATCATGACCCTCCTGCTGGTCATTTTCCCGGCCTTCCTTTTCAAATCCCTCGATGCGCCTTTAAGCGTCTGGCTTTTGGGTATCGTCGCTGCCCTACTGACCGTGTCCGGCGCCCTTGCGCTGTCCAAAGCCTTTGCCTTGGGCAAAGCGGCCATCGTCGCGCCATTGGTGACCTCCTATGGGGTCGTGACCACCTTGCTGTCCTGGGCCAGCGGTGAACATATCAGCCTGATACAACTGGGCTGCATTGTCCTGTGCGTGATCGGCGTTGTGCTGTCCAGCATCCACAAGGACAACGGCACGCCCCACAACAGCCCGCGCCTGTCCATTGCCTACGCCATGTTCGCCGCAACCTTGTACGGCACCAGTTTCTGGCTGCAAGGTCGCTACACACTGCCGGCGCTGGGGCCAATCACCATGTTGTGGCTGGGCTACCTGGTGGGCTTGTGCGTGCTGGTGGTGATGGTGCTGAAGATCAAGGATGGCTTGAAGATCCCGCCGCTGAAAAACTGCGCGACATTGACCGGTGCGAGCTTGATGAACCTCGGCGGGTTCTCGGCGTTTTCGTGGGGCGCGATGGCCGGCTCGGTGTCGGTGGTGACGGTGATCAGTACGCTCTCTGGAGGGATTGCGGCGATCCTGGGGTTTGTATTTTTCAAGGAACGATTGTCAGCGGTGCAGGTGGCAGGCGTTGTACTGGTGCTGATCGGTGCAGTGGTACTGCACATCGCCGACTAATCGTTCGCACATAAAAAAGCCGCCTAAGAGGCGGCTTTTTTACAACCGGCGAATCTTACAACTTAGGACCCGCCGCCTTGATCGCATCGCTGACTTCAAACTTCTTGAAGTTTTCGATGAACAGGCCAGCCAGCGCTTTCGCGGCTTCGTCGTAGGCAGCCTTGTCAGCCCAGGTGTTGCGTGGGTTCAACAGGCCGGTCTCAACCCCCGGCACGGCCAACGGCACGTCGAGGTTGATAGTGTCCAGGTGTTCGGTTTGCGCACCGATCAACGCACCGCTCTGGATCGCTGCAATCACGCCGCGAGTGGTCGGGATGTTGAAGCGTTTACCAACGCCGTAGCCGCCGCCGGTCCAGCCGGTGTTAACCAGGTAGACCTTGGAGCCGAAACCACGGATACGCTTGATCAGAAGCTCTGCGTATTCCCCAGCCGGGCGTGGGAAGAACGGCGCGCCGAAGCAGGTGGAGAAGGTCGACTTGATGCCGCTGCCCGAACCCATTTCGGTCGAGCCCACCAAAGCAGTGTAGCCGGACAGGAAGTGGTAGGCCGCTTGTTCTTCGCTGAGGATCGACACAGGCGGCAGCACGCCAGTCAGGTCGCAGGTCAGGAAGATCACCGCGTTTGGCTCGCCGCCCAGGTTCTTCTCGGAACGCTTGGCAACGTGCTCCAGCGGGTAGGCGGCACGGCTGTTCTGGGTCAGGCTGACGTCGGCGTAGTCGGCGTGCTTGGCCTCGTCGATCACGACGTTTTCCAGCACCGCGCCATGCTTGATGGCTTTCCAGATAACCGGCTCGTTCTTCTCGGACAGGTCGATGCACTTGGCATAGCAACCGCCTTCGATGTTGAACACCACGCCTTCGCCCCAGCCGTGCTCGTCGTCACCGATCAGGTAACGGCTTTCGTCGGCGGACAGGGTGGTCTTGCCAGTGCCGGACAGGCCGAAGAACAGGGTCACGTCGCCTGCTTCGCCGATGTTGGCGGCGCAGTGCATCGGCAGCACGTCGGCAGCCGGCAACAGGAAGTTCTGCACCGAGAACATGGCTTTTTTCATTTCACCGGCGTAACGCATGCCGGCGATCAGGACTTTTTTCTGTGCGAAGTTGAGGATCACGCAACCGTCGGAGTTGGTGCCGTCACGCTCAGGCACGCACTCGAAGTTAGCTACGTTGAGCACTTGCCACTCGTCACGACCGGCCGGGTTGTACTGGGCCGGGTTGATGAACAGGCAACGACCGAACAGGTTCTGCCACGCGGTCTGGGTGGTCATTTTCACGGCCAGGTAGTGGTCTTCTGCGGCCCCTACGTGAACATGGGAAACGAAATGCTCTTGCGCGTTATTGAAGGCCTCGACGCGAGCCCACAGGGCATCGAACTTGTCGGCCGGGAACTTGCGGTTGATCGGGCCCCAGGCAATGGCGTCCTGGGTGGACGGCTCTTCAACGATGAAACGGTCAACCGGCGAACGACCGGTGCGGTGACCGGTTTCTACGACCAGCGCGCCAGTATCGGCAAGCACGCCTTCACCGCGCTGCAGGGCTTCTTTGACCAGATCGTCAACACTCAGATCGGTGTATACGGCGTTATTGGCTTGCGTCATGAGGTTCCCCGTCGGCCTATGGCCGAGTGCTCCAAACGTTTTGTAGTAGAAAGTTGCGCACTACTACCGCGAAAAAAGTGGGCCGGATTATGCCAGAAAAGCCCAAAAAGAGTAGGGCCCTCCCGTCAGAACACCTCTAATCCGGCGTTTGTCAGGTGATTTACCTGTGCTTAAACGTTTTAGTGGCGGGTGTCGGAAGGGGTGTCGATGCCTGCGCCAGCGAACAACTGCGCTACATCAGCCGCATCGAAGAGGTAGCGCTGGTTGCAGAACTGGCAGTCGATCTCGATATGGCCGCCATGCTCTACCACCAGGTTTTGCGCATCTTCCAGGCCCAGGCTGACCAAGGCATTCGCGGAACGCTCGCGCGAGCAGCTGCAATTGAAGCGCAGGCCCTGTTCGTCAAACAGGCGCACGGCCTCTTCGTGGTACAGACGATGCAGGATGGTTTCGTTGTCCAGGCCCAGCAATTCTTCAGCGGTCAGCGTACCGGCCAGAGCGGTCAGCTTGCGCCAGCTGTCGGTGCGCTCATCGTCGTCCTTGATGCGGTCGGCCGGCAGTTGCTGCAACAGCAGGCCGCGGGCGCGCTTGCCGTCGGCATTGAGCCAAAACTTGGTGCCGACTTGCTGGGACATCACGAAATAGTTGGTGAAGCAGTCCGACAGGGTCTCGCCGTCGAGGTCGACGATGCCCTGGTAGCGCTGGCCTTCCGTGGGGTCGACAGTGATTGCTAGTACACCGTCGGCCATCAGGTCGGCCAGGGTAGCGTCAGGCGCGATCCGCTCGGCGTCGTAACGGGCCAGGCCTCGGATTTCTCGCTCGCTGGAGCACTCGATCATCAGCATAGGCACCGGGCCTTCGGAACGCGCCTGCAGGATAAGCAAACCGTCGAATTTCATCGTACCTACCAACAGCGCAGCCGCCGCCATCAACTCACCGAGCAGTTGCGCGACCGGCTCCGGATAAGCGTGCTTGGCGAGGACTTCGGCATAGCTGCGCTCCAGGGAAACGAGTTCGCCGCGGGCGTCGTTCTCGTCGAAGATGAAGCGTTGGGTGAAGTCGGTATCCGGTAGATCAGTCATAGGTCTGGGTATCTGAAGTGATGACAAAATGATTACAAGGTTTATAAAATTAAACGCTTTAGCACCATCTTGGTGCGACTTCTCCTGAATTCAAGGAGCTGAATAGAGCGATGAGGGACAGTTTATGAACAATCCGGGTTTGTTCCAAGCCAACTGGAACCTCCGGCGATGGGCTCTTTGCAATCTACTCGCTATCGGGCTGCTGTGTTTTTGGCTGTGGCCCACGGGCCAGATGCTCTGTGTGATTTTCGACGAGTGGCTATTTCATCTGCTCAATGGCCCATTGGCCACGAACTCGACCTGGTTGCATGTATGGGCCGTGGCCAGCCTGCGGCCCTTTGATGCAGTGGTCGGCGTGATTTTGCTGGCACTGCTGATTCGCGGCGACTGGGTGTTCAAGACTGTGCAGGTGCGCCAGGCGTTTTTTGGCTTCCTCGGCATTCTGCTGCTGTTGCTGTTTATCCGCATGCTGTTTTCCAAACTCGCGGCGCACATGGGCTGGCAGCACAGTAGCCCGTCGATGATCATCAGCGGCGCGATTCAAATGAGCGACTTTTTCCCAGGGCTGGAGAAAACCTGGGAATTGAAGGACCGCTCGAGCCAGAGCTTCCCCGGCGACCATGCTTCAGTGCTGTTGATCTGGGCGATGTTCATGAGCGTGTTCGCCCGGCGCATCGGCCAGGTGCTGGTGATCTGGGGCCTGGCGCTGCTGTTCATGATGCCGCGGCTGGTCGCGGGCGCGCACTGGGGACAGGACGACTACATCGGTGGCGTACTGCTGGCGCTGTTGGCGTTGGGCTGGGGGTATTACACGCCGTTTGCGGCGAAGGTGTCGGGCGCTTTGTTGCGGATGACGGCGCCGCTTTTCGAGCTACTGAGCAAGTTGCCCGTTATTGGACGGTTGAGTGTCATGCGCACAACTCCGTAACCCCCCAGGGCTAAAAGTGGGAGCGGGCAAGCCCGCTCCCACATTTGATCGAGTTTGCATGGGCGACTCGTGCAATCAATCGTCATTGCCGCTGCCGCGAAATTTGAACAGATCGCGGCGCTGCTTCTTGCTCGGCTTGCCGTCAGTGGTCAGGCCTGAAGCCCCTGCCTTGCGCATGGCCGCAGCGTTTTCGCGCTTGGCGATGCTGGCTTCGGTCTCGGCATACAGTGCCTGCGCTTCAGGCGCGCCGCGGCGGACGATGGAAAGCGCCTGTACCACGATGGTTTTTTCATCAAAGCCTGTACGAATCTGAAACTCGTCGCCGACGCGCGGCTCCTTTCCCGGCTTGCAGCGCTCGCCGCGATGATGCACCTTGCCGCTCTCGATAGCGGCCTTGGCCAGAGCGCGGGTCTTATAGAAACGCGCTGCCCACAACCACTTGTCCAGCCGAACCTTCTCTTCCTCTTCCTGCTTTTGAGCCACTTGAATTCCTCGCTCTGAAAAATGTCGCAACCTTACCGTTGAAACCCTTCGACGCATAAACCCCAAGGCTCACCTAAGATACGCCAGGTAGCACCCTGTTTTCGCGAGGATACGCTGTGACCGACTTTCCCCTTTCACTCACCTCGCCCAACCAGCGGTGCGTGGGTTGCCAGCAAAGCGAGCCGCTGGGGTTCGATTTTGCGTTCGCCTACCAGCCTATCGTAGACCTGCGTGACCATTCGATATTCGCCCACGAAGCCTTGGTGCGCGGCACCCAGGGAGAAGGCGCGGTGTCAGTGCTGGCTCAGGTCAACGAAACCAATCGCTACCGCTTCGACCAGCGCTGCCGGACCAAAGCCATCGCCGGTGCCGCTGCCCTGGGCATGCAGACTCACCTTTCCATCAACTTCATGCCCAATGCCGTATATCGCCCGGAACTGTGTATCCGCAGCACGCTGGAGGCCGCCCGGGCGCACAATTTCCCGCTAGACCGGCTGATTTTCGAGACCCTGGAAAGCGAGCACGTAGATAACTATCGCCATTTGACGAATATTCTGCGTGAATACCGCGAATTCGGCTTCAAGACCGCCATCGACGATTTCGGCGCGGGCTATTCGGGGCTGAATCTGCTGGCCGATTTCCAACCTGACTTGATCAAGCTCGACATGGCGCTGATTCGCGATGTCGACCAGGATCGTGTCCGTCAGGTGATCGTCCGGGGGATTGTCACAATCTGTGAGCAGTTGGGGGTTACTGTCATCGCCGAAGGCATCGAAAGTGCCGGCGAGCGCGACTTCCTATCCGACTGCGGAATATTTCTGATGCAGGGTTTCTGGTTCGCCAAGCCTGCATTCAAAGCGTTGGCTGAGGTATCTCCTCAAGCCTGGGCGAATTGACCGGTTAACCCTATTGAAGACATTTGACCATTTGACCGTTGTGGGTCTGCGTGAATGGGTGGCGCTTCCCGACTTGGGAGTAGCGGGCCTGCGCGCGAAGATCGACACCGGCGCCAGCACCTCAAGCCTGCACGCCACCGATATCGAGCCCTTTGAGCGCGACGGTGAAAAGTGGGTGCGTTTTACCGCGCACCTGGGCAGCGTGGTGCAACTGCGTCACCGGCGCTGCGAGGCACCCCTGGTGACGATGAAAACCATCAAGAGCTCCAACGGCCATGCACAGGTGCGCTACGTGATCAGCACCACCCTGGCCCTGGGTGATCGGGTGTGGCGGGTGGAGTTCACTCTCGCCTGCCGCAAAGCCATGCGTTACCGCCTGCTGCTGGGCTCCAAGGCGCTGATTGACGGCCAGTTGGTGGTCAATCCCGGCCTCAAGTACGTTCAAGACAAGCCGGTGTTCCCGGTCTCCACTATTTCTGCCCCAGGTGCTGCATGAAGATTGCTGTGCTGTCGCGAAACCCGCGTCTGTATTCCACCCGCCGCCTGGTCGAGGCCGGCACTGAACGTGGCCATGAAATGGTGGTGATCGACACGTTGCGTGCCTACATGAACATTGCCAGCCACAAGCCGCAGATCCACTACCGGGGCAAGCCCCTGGAAGGCTTTGATGCGGTGATCCCGCGTATCGGCGCTTCGGTGACGTTCTATGGCTGCGCGGTATTGCGCCAGTTTGAAATGATGGGGGTGTTTCCGCTGAATGAATCCGTGGCCATTGCACGCTCGCGGGACAAGCTGCGCTCCCTGCAACTACTGTCGCGCCGGGGCATCGGCCTGCCGGTCACCGGTTTTGCCCACTCCCCGGATGACATTCCCGACCTGATCGAGATGGTCAATGGCGCACCGCTGGTGATCAAGGTGCTGGAAGGCACCCAGGGCATCGGCGTGGTGCTGTGTGAAACAGCGACGGCGGCGGAGTCGGTGATTGAGGCGTTCATGGGCCTCAAGCAGAACATCATGGTGCAGGAGTACATCAAGGAAGCTGGCGGTGCGGACATTCGCTGCTTCGTGGTGGGCGACAAGGTGATTGCGGCCATGAAGCGCCAGGCCAAGCCCGGTGAGTTCCGTTCCAACCTGCACCGTGGTGGCAGCGCCAGCCTGATCAAGATCACCCCGGAAGAACGCATGACCGCGTTACGGGCAGCCAAGGTGATGGGGCTGAGCGTGGCGGGTGTGGACATCCTGCGCTCCAACCATGGCCCGCTGGTGATGGAAGTGAACTCATCGCCGGGCCTGGAAGGAATCGAGACCACCACGGGTAAGGATGTGGCGGGGATCATCATTCAGCATCTGGAGAAGAATGGCGGGCCGAATATGACTCGGACCAAGGGAAAGGGCTGAATACCCACATCTGCCACACGCCGCAAACCACTGTGGGAGCTGGCTTGCCTGCGATGACGCCGGTACATTCAACATCGTTGTTGACTGAACTACCGCTATCGCAGGCAAGCCAGCTCCCACATTTGCGTTCAGATTGCTTGTTAGACCGCGTCTCTAGGCAGCATCAACCCCAACGGCAGCCGCACCCGTGCTTCCAACCCGCCGCCTTCCCGGTTGCGCAACTCAACATTGCCGCCATGCATCGACGCAATCCGCCGCACAATCGCCAACCCCAACCCGGTGCCCTTGCCTCCTCGGGCGCGGTCGCCACGGGTGAAGGGGTTGAAGATACCTTCCAGCTCAGCCGGGTCGATTCCTGTGCCACGGTCCATCACGCTTAGCACCACGTAAGGTGCTGCACTGTCGCCAGAAACGTACGCCGCCACTTCCACATCGGAACCAGCATGGTGCAAGGCGTTGCCAATCAAGTTGTTCAGCAGGCGCTTCATCGACACCCGGCGTAATGCGAACGGCTGGATCGGCTCCAGGCGCGTGCGCACCTGCTCACCGTTCTGGTTATAGGGCGCAACCACCTCACGCACGAGTTCCGTGAGGTCGACCTCCTCGACCACCTCATCCCGCCCGTCGCGGATGAACGCCAGGAACTGGTCCAGGATGGCGTCCATGTCTTCGATGTCGCGCACCATGTCATCGGTGAGGTCGGTATGGTCACCCATCAATTCCAGGGACAAACGCAAACGCGTCAGCGGCGTGCGTAAGTCATGGGACACCCCCGCCAGCATCAACTCGCGCTCGCGCCCGGCCTGTTCGACGTCTTCTGCCATCTGGTTGAATGCGCCGTACACCTCGGTCATCTCACTGGGCGTGTCGCTGACCGGCAGACGCACACTGCGCCCCTGGCCCAGTTGGCGAGCGGCAAACACCAGGCGCTTGAGGGGCTGGTTGAGCTGGCGGACAAAGATCCACGCCGACGCCGTTGAGAGCAAGCCAATAGCCAGGAACCAACCCAACACGTTCCAGATTTTTTGCCCACGCAGAGGGTGCGGATAAAGCGGAACCTTGATCCACGCATCCCCCAGGCTTGGCGCTCGCACCCACAGCGCAGGCGAAACATGCATACGCAGCCGCACCTCGGTGTCGGCGCCCAATTCTGCCTGCATCTGGCGCTGGTAAATCTCGCTGTAGGGCCAATGTTGCTCGCCTTCAGGCACACCGGCGCCGTCAACTCGAGTCAGGGTCGATGCCTTGGCTACTTTTTCGCGGTTCTCAGGGTCTACCGCCCAGTAACCACGCAACGTCAGGGCGACGCCATGGCTGTACTGCCGATCCACCAGCACGTCTTCGTTCATCAACAGATAAACCAGCGTGAGCGCCTTGGAAAACAGAACGACAATAAGCACCAGCCAGAGGGTGCGGGAGAAGAAACTTTGCGGGAACCACAGCGGGGTTTTCATAGATGAAAGCTGCACACCTTGCAGGAACGAGCGGTGCTCGCAGAATTGCAGACGCCGGGCATCCCGTCGACCCTCATGGGGTCAAACGCCAGGATACCCGCCCCTGCAAATCATCGGTCACTTGGTTGCGGTGCCATCCGGCACGAACACATAACCCACACCCCACACCGTCTGGATATACCGCGGCTTGGACGGGTCCGGCTCGATCATCCGGCGCAGTCGGGAAATCTGCACGTCGATGGAGCGCTCCAGTGCGTCCCATTCCCGGCCACGGGCCAGGTTCATCAGCTTGTCACGGGTCAGCGGCTGGCGAGCGTTCATCACCAAGGCCTTGAGCACTGCGAATTCACCGGTGGTGAGCATGTGCACTTCTTCACCGCGCTTGAGCTCACGGGTGGCCAGCGACAGTTCGTAGTCGCCAAAGGTGACGCTTTCGTCTTCGCTGCCCGGTGCGCCCGGTACCGCCGGTGCCTGGCGACGCAATACGGCCTTGACCCGCGCCATCAGCTCATCGGGGTTGAAAGGCTTGGCCAGATAGTCATCAGCACCCAGTTCCAGGCCCTTGATACGGCTCAGTTCATCGCCCTTGGCGGTGAGCATGATGATCGGGATCTGGTTGTTAGCACCGCGCAGGCGTTTACAGGCAGTAAGGCCGTCTTCGCCGGGTAGCATCAGGTCGAGTACGACCAGGTTGAAGACTTCACGCCCTAACAGGCGATCCATCTGCTCGGTGTTCGGCACCGCCCGGGCCCGATAGCCCTTGGAGTTGAAAAAACGCTCCAGCAGGCTGCTCAGCCCCGGATCGTCATCAACGATGAGAATTTTTTCGCCTTCAGCAGTTTGTGCGGTGCTGCTCATTGGATGCTCCTCTTATCTCGGCGCGCATTATGGCGTAGCTGCCGTTATACGCACCGTGTGCATTGTTAGCAGATTTTTCATCTACTGCCAGCGAACCCGCGCCCTGCAACCTGCGGCGCAGTACCCCCGAAGGGCAGAACGCTGGTTATAATGCGGCGCCTGCGTGCAGGGCAACGTCAGATCGTTACCGTTTACTGCCGGGCTTTTTTTACCCGCTTGTCGTGAATTTTTCGATTTCGAGGGTCAATAGCCAGCCTCTTGACCCAGGCAGCGGCGCCAGTCGGGCCGCTCAACCAGCCTCGCCGGCCTTTTTCTACGGGCCTGCGTGCTGATTTTAAGAATTTCAGGTGGTTTTATGGACAGCATCAACAGCCGCATCGCCGAGGAACTCGGCGTACGCCCACAACAGGTCGAAGCGGCCGTCGCTCTACTGGATGAAGGCTCCACGGTGCCTTTCATCGCCCGTTACCGAAAAGAAGTGACCGGCAGCCTCGACGACACCCAATTGCGGCACCTGGAAGAGCGCCTGCGCTACCTGCGAGAACTCGACGAACGGCGTATCAGCATCCTCGCCAGCATCGAGGAACAGGGCAAGTTGACCCCTCAACTGGAACGCGACATCAAGCTCGCCGACACCAAGACCCGCCTCGAAGACCTTTACCTGCCATACAAACAGAAACGTCGTACAAAGGGCCAGATCGCCCTGGAGGCCGGCCTGGGTGATTTGGCCGATGGCCTGTTCAACGACCCATCGCTGACCCCGGAAAGCGAAGCCGTACGCTTCATCGACGCGGAAAAAGGCGTCGCCGACGTCAAGGCCGCCCTCGAAGGCGCCAAGTACATCCTGATGGAGCGCTTCGCCGAAAACGCCAGCCTCCTGGAAAAACTGCGTACCTACCTCAAGCAAGAAGCCATCCTCAGCGCCCGCGTCATCGCCGGCAAAGAGGAAGAAGGCGCCAAGTTCCGCGACTATTTTGAACACGACGAGCCGCTCAAAAGCATGCCGTCCCACCGCGCCCTGGCGATTTTCCGTGGCCGCAACGAAGGTATTCTCAGTTCCGCGTTGAAAGTCGGTGATGAATTGCCGGGCACCATGCACCCGTGCGAAGGCATGATTGGGCAACAATTCGGCATCCAGAATCAGAATCGCCCCGCAGACAAATGGCTCGGTGAAGTCGTGCGCTGGACCTGGAAAGTCAAGCTCTACACCCACCTGGAAACCGACCTGCTGGGCGAGTTGCGCGACGGCGCCGAAACCGAGGCGATCAACGTGTTCGCCCACAACCTGCACGACCTGCTGTTGGCCGCACCGGCCGGCCCGCGTGCCACCCTGGGCCTCGACCCGGGCCTGCGCACCGGTTGCAAGGTCGCGGTGGTCGATGCCACCGGCAAGCTGCTGGACCACGCCACCGTGTACCCGCACGTTCCTCACAACAAGTGGGACCAGACCCTGGCGACCCTGGCCGCCCTGTGCGCCAAGCACGCGGTGGACCTGATCGCCATCGGCAACGGCACCGCCAGCCGCGAAACCGACAAGCTGGCCGCCGAGCTGATTAAAAAATACCCAGCCATGAAGATGACCAAGGTCATGGTCTCCGAGGCAGGCGCTTCGGTGTACTCGGCGTCGGAGCTGGCTTCCAAGGAATTCCCGGACCTCGACGTGTCGATCCGTGGCGCGGTGTCCATCGCCCGCCGCTTGCAAGACCCGCTGGCCGAACTGGTGAAGATCGACCCTAAATCCATCGGCGTCGGCCAGTACCAGCACGACGTGTCGCAGCTGAAACTGGCACGCGGCCTGGATGCAGTGGTGGAAGACTGCGTAAACGCCGTGGGCGTAGACGTGAACACCGCCTCAGTAGCGCTGCTGGCGCGAATCTCCGGCCTCAACGCCACCCTGGCGCAGAACATCGTCAGCCACCGCGACGAAAACGGCGCGTTCAAAACCCGCGCCGCGCTGAAGAAGGTCGCACGCCTGGGTGAAAAAACCTTTGAACAGGCTGCTGGTTTCCTACGCGTAATGAACGGCGACAACCCGCTGGACGCGTCTGCGGTTCACCCGGAAGCCTACCCATTGGTGCAACGCATTGCCGCCGAGACCGACCGCGATATCCGCTCGTTGATCGGTGATGCCGCGTTCCTCAAGCGCCTGGACCCGAAGAAGTACACCGACGAAACCTTCGGTGTGCCGACCATCACCGATATCCTGCAAGAACTGGAGAAACCGGGTCGCGACCCACGCCCGGAGTTCAAGACCGCCGAGTTCCAGGACGGCGTCGAAGACCTCAAGGACCTGCAACCGGGCATGATCCTCGAAGGCGTGGTGACCAACGTGACCAACTTCGGCGCGTTCGTCGACATCGGCGTGCATCAGGACGGTTTGGTGCACATCTCCGCGCTTTCGGAGAAGTTCATCAAGGACCCACGTGAGGCGGTGAAAGCCGGTGACGTGGTCAAGGTCAAGGTCATGGAAGTCGACATCCCGCGCAAACGCGTCGGCCTGTCGATGCGCATGAGCGACACCCCCGGCGAGAAAATCGACGGTGCCCGTGGTGCTCGCCCAGGTTCGGCACCGCGCCAGTCGCAGAACAACGCGCCGCGCAAGGAAACCGCCACCGCCGCGCCAAGCAACAACGCCATGGCGTCGCTGTTTGCCAACGCTAAACAGCTGAAGAAGCGTTGATGGAGATTCCGGCCGGCTTGACCCAGAGCGCATTCAGCGAACTGATCGGCTGCCGCCTGCAACGCCTGGAAGAGGGCGTTGCCGAGGTGGCCCTGACCCTGGAGCCGCACCTGCGCAACCGCGCGGGCAAGCTCCATGGCGGGGCGATTTTCAGCCTGGTGGATATAACCATGGGCCTGGCCTGTTCCAGCGCCCATGGTTTCGACCAGCAGAGCGCCACCATCGAATGCAAGATCAACTATATCCGCGCTGTGGAAGACGGTGAGGTGCTGTGCACCAGCCGGGTGATCCACACCGGTCGCCGCACCCTGGTGGTCGAGGCAGACGTGTACCAGGGCGAAAGACTTGTCGCAAAAGCACAGGGCACGTTCGCTGTCCTATAGCTCCCCACCCCCGATTTGAGTTAATTTCGGCGCTGCGATAACAGCGTCGGAATTTTCTCGCTGCGCTGTAGCCCAATTCATGGAGTGAAGTCGGCAAATTCAGAGCGGGTCAAATCGACTCAAAACCAGGCGATCACGCCAGTTTCAACTTCACCCTTGTAGACCGTCCTGCCCACCCCCATATTGGGGCGACTGACGCGTGAAGGAATCCAACTTGAGCGAACTTCTCAACCGCCGCCTGGCCCTGCTCGGCAAGCGCGAACACCTCTCCCTGCTAGAGCAATGCTTGCACGGCATCGAGCGCGAATGCCTGCGCGTCACCAACGAAGGTCGCCTGGCGCAAACGCCGCACCCCGAAGCCTTGGGCGCCGCGCTGACCAATGAGCAGATCACCACCGACTACTCGGAATCGCTGCTGGAGTTCATCACCCCAGCCCTGCCCAACCCGGCCGATACCTTGAGTAGCCTGGACAAGATCCATCGCTTTGCCTACACCAAGCTGGGCAGCGAATACCTGTGGAGCCCCTCGATGCCGTGCCCGTTGCCGGCCGAGGAAGATATTCCGATTGCCTACTACGGCACCTCCAATATCGGCCAGCTCAAGTACGTGTACCGCAAGGGCCTGGCCCTGCGTTACGGCAAGACCATGCAATGCATCGCGGGCATCCACTACAACTTTTCCCTGCCGGAAGCGTTGTGGCCGTTGCTCAAGGAAACAGAAGGATTTGTCGGCACCGACCGCGACTATCAGTCCACGGCCTACATCGCGCTGATCCGTAATTTCCGTCGCTACAGCTGGCTGTTGATGTACCTGTTCGGCGCCTCGCCAGCCCTGGACGCCGGCTTCCTGCGCGGGCGCTCGCATCAGCTTGAAGTCCTCGATGCCGACACCCTGTACCTGCCTTACGCCACCAGCCTGCGCATGAGCGACCTGGGTTACCAGAGCAATGCCCAGGCCGGCCTGACGCCGTGCTACAACGACTTGGCCAGCTACACCGATAGCCTGCGCGAAGCGGTGGCAACGCCCTACGCGCCGTACGTTGAAGTCGGCACGCACAAGGATGGCGAGTGGGTGCAGCTGAACACCAACATCCTGCAGATCGAAAACGAGTACTACTCCAACATCCGTCCCAAGCGCGTGACCTACACTGGCGAGCGGCCGATCCAGGCGTTGATGGCCCGTGGTATTCAGTACATCGAAGTGCGCTGCCTGGACATCAACCCGTTCTTGCCGATGGGTATCGACCTGCCAGAGTCGCGGTTCCTCGACGCGTTCCTGCTGTACTGCGCGCTGAACGACAGCCCACTGTTCGCCAACAACGAGTGCGGCAACGCCAGCTCCAACTTCCTCAGCGTGGTCAAGGAAGGCCGCCGTCCGGGCCTGCAATTGCAGCGTGACGGCCAGCCGGTGGACATGAAGGAGTGGGCGGCCGAGTTGCTGGAGAAGATTGCCCCGCTGGCCGCCCTGCTCGATCAGAGCCATGGCATCACCGAGCACAGCGAGGCATTGGACGCCCAGTTGGCCAAGGTCAAGGACCCGTCCCTGACGCCGTCGGCTCAGGTGTTGGCAGCCATGGCTGAGCGCAAGGAAAGCTTTGCGCAGTTCTCTCTGCATCAAAGCGAAGTACATGCCGAATACTTCCGCAAGGAGCCTTTGGCGCCTGAGGAACAAGCGCACTTTGAAGAACTGGCCCGTGCCTCGCTGGCGCAGCAGGTGGAGCTTGAGCAGAACGAGGTGGGCGATTTCGATGTGTTTGTCGGCTCGTACCAGGCAAGCATCCTCGCCATCAGCAACTAAGTAGCACCCTGTAGGAGCGAGCTTGCTCGCGAAGAACCCACGGACACCGCGTTCATCCAGACTGGACGCGTCACCGTTAACGTTTTTCGCGAGCAAGCTCGCTCCTACAGTTTTAAGCTAATTCGAAAAAGTTATTTATTTTCCAATTCTTAGATCATTTAGTCTCCTCTCACGCCGACTCTCGGCCGCCTGATTGAGGAGCTTCCCCTTGAAACTGCTGACCCCTCTGCGCCTGTTGGCCGCATTGTCCTTGGCCGGTGCCAGCCTGTTTGCCCAGGCGGCGGATCTGACCATTGCTTACCAGACCACCGTGGACCCGGCCAAAGTCGCCCAAGCCGACGGCGCCTATGAAAAAGCCACTAACGCCAAGATCGACTGGCGTAAATTCGACAATGGCGCCGATATCATCGCTGCCATCGCGTCCGGCGACGTGCAGATTGGCTACCTCGGTTCCAGCCCACTGACTGCCGCAATAACCCGCAAAGTCCCTGTGCAAACCTTTCTCGTCGCTACTCAGATCGGCGGCGCCGAAGCCTTGGTGGCGCGTAACGGGTCGGGGATCAACAGCCCGCAGGACCTGATCGGCAAAAAGATCGCCGTGCCCTTTGTTTCCACCGGCCACTACAGCCTGCTCGCCGCGCTGAAACACTGGGATATCGACCCGGCCAAAGTCACCATCCTCAACCTCGCCCCACCGGCCATCATCGCCGCCTGGAAGCGCGGTGATATCGACGCCACCTACGTATGGGACCCGGCCCTGGGCGTGGCCAAAGAAACCGGCAAGGTGCTGATCACCTCCGGGGAGCTGGCCAAGTTCGGCGCGCCGACGTTCGATGCCTGGATCGTGCGCAAGGATTTTGCCGAGAAGCACCCAGAGATCGTCACCGCCTTCGCCAAAGTCACTCTGGATGCCTACGCCGCCTACCGCAAAGACCCACAAGCCTGGCTTGCCGATACCGGCAACGTCGACAAACTGGTGAAACTCTCCGGCGCCAAGGCCAGCGATATCCCCTTGCTGCTGCAAGGCAACGTCTACCCGTTGGCCGCCGACCAGGTCACCCTGCTGGGCGCGCCGACCACCAAGGCCGTCACCGACACCGCTGCGTTCCTCAAGGAACAGGGCAAGGTCGATGCCGTGCTACCCGACTACGCCCCTTACGTCAGCGCCAAGTTCATTACCAACTGACCCAGGAGTTCACTGCGATGGCCTTGCTACAACTGGAGCGCATCAGCGCACAGTACCCAGGCGCCCCGGAACCGGTACTGTCCGATATTTCACTGGAGCTTGGGCCCCAGCAGCTGCTGGTTGCCCTGGGCCCGTCCGGCAGTGGCAAGACGTCGTTGTTGAACCTGATTGCCGGCTTCGTCGAACCGTCTGCCGGGCGTATCACCCTCGATGGCGTGCCGGTCAAAGGCCCCAGCGCCGAGCGCGGCGTGGTGTTTCAGGACGACGCCCTGCTGCCCTGGCAGGACGTGCTGGCCAACGTCGCCTTTGGCCTGGAACTGGCCGGCGTGCCCAAGGCGCAGCGCGACGTGCGGGCCCGTGAAATGCTCGCGCTGGTGGACCTGGCCGGCTTCGACAGCCGCCGCATCTGGCAACTCTCCGGTGGCCAGAAGCAACGCGTCGGCCTCGCCCGCGCCCTGGCGGCTGACCCTCGCGTATTACTGATGGACGAACCCTTCGGCGCGCTGGATGCCTTTACCCGCGAACAAATGCAGGAGTTGCTGCTGCAAGTGTGGCGGCGCACGGCCAAGCCGGTGTTCTTGATTACCCATGACATTGAAGAAGCGGTGTTCCTGGCTACGGACTTGATCCTGCTCGCGCCCAACCCGGGCCAGATCGTCGAACGCCTGCAACTGGATTTCGGCCAACGTTATGCCGCCGGTGAATCAGCCCGCGCAATCAAGTCCGACCCGCGCTTTATCGAAACCCGTGAACATGTGCTGGGCAAAGTGTTCTCCCAACGGCAGGTGTACGCATGAGCAGCTACGAACTTCCCGCCACGACCAGCAAGCCGGTGGCACCTGCCGTTATTCCGGTACGTCGCAGCCTGAGCACGCGCTGGATCAGCGTGCTGACCCTGGTCGCTCTGCTCGCCCTCTGGTGGGCAGTGACCGCCACCGGTTTGATCGAACCTCTGTTCCTGCCGCCACCGTCCGCCGTGTTGCAAAAAGGCTGGCTGCTGGCGACCACCGGCTACATGGATTCCACCTTGTGGCAGCACCTGGGCGCAAGCCTGAGCCGCATCGGCCTGGGCCTGGGCTTTGCGGTGCTGACCGCCGTGCCGGTGGGGATTGCCATCGGAGCCAACCGCATTGCCCGAGGCATTTTCGATCCGTTGATCGAGTTCTACCGGCCAATTCCGCCGCTGGCCTACCTGCCGCTGATCGTGATCTGGTGCGGCATTGGCGAGCTGTCCAAGGTGCTGCTGATTTACCTGGCGATTTTCGCCCCGATCGCCATCGCGACCGCAACCGGGGTGCGCACCGTCGACCCGGCCAAGCTGCGGGCTGCGCAGTCGCTGGGCGCCACCCGCGCACAACTGATTCGCCATGTGATCCTGCCCAGCGCCCTGCCCGACATCCTCACCGGAGTGCGTATCGGCCTGGGTGTGGGCTGGTCGACCCTGGTCGCCGCCGAGTTGATTGCCGCCACCAGCGGCCTGGGCTTCATGGTGCAGTCGGCGGCGCAATTTCTGGTCACCGATGTGGTGGTGCTGGGCATCCTGGTGATCGCCCTGATCGCCTTCGCCATGGAAATGGGCCTGCGTGCCCTGCAGCGTAAATTAGTGCCCTGGCATGGCCAGGCACACTGAGTGAAGAATCCACAATGAGCAGCCTGACCGTTACCCCATTAAGCACCGCCCTGGGCGCCCAGATCAGTGGCGTCGACGTCACACAGCCGCTGAACCCTGAACAGCGCGACGCCATTGAACAGGCGTTGCTCGACTATTCGGTGCTGTTCTTCCGTGACCAGCCGATCACCCCTGCGCAACAGGCACGGTTCGCGGCAAACTTTGGCGACCTGCACATCCACCCAATCTACCCCAACGTGCCGGAACAGCCCGAGGTGCTGATCCTCGACACCGCCGTCACGGATGTGCGTGATAACGCGGTGTGGCATACCGACGTGACCTTCCTGCCCACGCCGGCCCTGGGCGCTGTGCTCAGCGCCAAGCTGCTGCCAGCCTTCGGCGGTGATACCTTGTGGGCCAGCGGGATTGCGGCGTATGAGGCGTTGTCCGAGCCGTTAAAGCGCTTGCTCGATGGCCTCACCGCCACGCACGATTTCACCAAGTCGTTCCCGCTGGAGCGCTTTGGCAACACCGCCGAAGACCTTGTGCGCTGGGAAGCAACCCGCAAGAAAAACCCGCCGCTATCGCACCCGGTCGTGCGCACGCACCCGGTGAGTGGGCGTAAATCGCTGTTCGTCAGCGACGGCTTCACCACTCGAATCAATGAACTGGAACCGGCCGAAAGCGAGGCCATTCTCAAGCTGCTATTCACCCACGCCACCCGCCCGGAATTCACCATTCGCTGGCGCTGGCAGGAGAATGATGTGGCGTTCTGGGATAACCGCGTCACCCAGCATTACGCCGTGGATGACTACCGGCCACAGCGGCGGGTGATGCACCGGGCGACGATTCTTGGCGACGTGCCATTTTAGAATCCAGCGAAGATCAACTGTGGGAGCTGGCTTGCCTGCGATAGCGCTGGTGCAGTAACAGATACAGTGACTGACACACCGCCTTCGCGGGCAAGCCCGGCTCCTACACTTACCGAGTCAGGCAGGTTATTCAGCGGTGGATGGCTTTTCCCACAAGTTGATCCCACCTTCCTGCGCAAACCGATCAATCTCCGCCAGTTCTTCTGCACTGAAGCTCAAGTTCTTCAACGCCCCGACGTTTTCGATAATCTGCTCCGGCCGGCTTGCGCCGATCAGCGCACTGGTTACCCGTGGATCACGTAATGTCCACGCCAGCGCCAACTGGGCCAGGCTCTGGCCACGGCGCTTGGCGATTTCATTCAGGCCGCGTACATGGGCGATGTTGGCTTCGGACAGGTGCTGGGCCTGCAACGAGCCGCCACCCGGACGATTGACCCGCGCATCGGCCGGTACGCCGTTGAGGTACTTGTCGGTGAGCAAACCCTGGGCCAGCGGCGTGAAGGCGATCACCCCAGCGCCAAGTTCTTCAGTGGTGTCCAGCAGGTCCTTTTCCACCCAACGGTTGAGCAGGTTGTAGGCCGGCTGGTGGATCAACAACGGCACTTTCCACTCGTTGAGCAAGGCTGCGATTTCGCGGGTTTTTACCCCGGAGTAAGACGAGATACCGATGTACAACGCCTTGCCTTGTTGCACGGCGGTGGCCAGGGCGCTGGCGGTCTCTTCCAGGGGCGTGTCGGGGTCGAAGCGGTGGGAGTAGAAGATATCCACATAATCGACACCAAGGCGTTGCAGGCTCTGGTCCAGACTCGCCAATACGTATTTACGCGAACCGCCACCCTGGCCGTAAGGGCCGGGCCACATGTCCCACCCGGCTTTGCTGGAGATGATCAATTCGTCGCGATAGTGCTTGAAGTCTTCGCGCAGCAACCGACCGAAATTGATCTCGGCGCTGCCGTAGGGCGGGCCGTAGTTGTTGGCCAGGTCGAAGTGGTTGATGCCCAGGTCGAACGCCGTGCGCAGCAAGGCGCGCTGGGTGTCGATCGGGGTGCTGTCGCCAAAGTTGTGCCACAACCCCAGGGACAGTGCCGGCAGCACCAATCCACTGCGGCCTACGCGGCGATAAGGAATAGATTCATAGCGGTTTTCGGCAGCAATGTACGTCATCGAATCCTCTCTTGATCTAGGGCAAATAAGGCCCGGGAATAGGCATATTCCCGGGCCTTATAAGCAGCTGAATCGCTTAAGTCTGCCTATACCTTTTACAGCAAAGACCTACTTGAGAGGAACGCTATCAGCGCACCAAATGCAGGAACTGCAGATGGCGCTCGTACTGGTCGAGGATGTCGTTGATGATCTGCTCCTTGGTATAGCCCACCAGGTCATAATCCTGGCTGCCCTCACTCAAGTGCACCTCCGCACGATAGTAACGGCGGTTGTTGATCTCTTTCGAACCCATGCCACCGCGGGCAAACGACGGTGTGAAATAGCCGCGCATCTGCACTTGGTAGATGAACGGATGCTCCTCGCCATGACCGATTTCCAGGCTGACGCTGTCGTTGGACGGGTCCGGCTGAGTGACCACATTCAGGCCCTTTTCGACAAACACCGCCGTCACTTCTTCGATCGCCGGGCGCACCGTCGACTCGAGGAAGCGGTACACCTCATCGCGGGATGGGAAATGCACCGCCTGGCTCAAGCGCTGGCGCCAGCCGCCTCGGCCTTTGCGCGAAGCGGAGATCGGCGCCAGGGAATGCAACTGCGCGATCTGCTTTTGCGACTCCAGGTAGAACGCCTTGTGCAACCCCCACATCATCAACAGCAGGATCAGCGAAAACGGCAGCGAGGTCAGTACCACCGCAGACTTGAGCGAGTCGATACTGCCGGCGAACAGCAACGCACTGGTGACCAGGGCGGTCATCGCGCCCCAGAACACACGTAGCCACTTCGGCCCATCTTCGTCAGCATTGCCGCCTTTGGACGAGAGGGTGGAGAGCACCACAGTGCCGGAGTCAGCCGAGGTCACGAAGAACACAAAGCTGATGAACACCGTGACCGCGATCACCGTCTTGCTCCACGGGTAGGTTTCCAGCAGCAGGTAGAGGCTCATCGATGGGTCATCGATCGCCGACTGGCCCAGTGCAGCCATGCCATGGTTGAGCACCTGGTCAATGGCGCTGTTACCGAAAATCGACATCCACGCCAGGGTGAAGCCCAGCGGAATCAGCAGCACGCCAAACACGAATTCGCGGATGGTGCGGCCACGGGAAATACGCGCGATAAACAGGCCCACGAACGGCGACCATGCAATCCACCAGGCCCAGTAGAACACTGTCCAGCCGCCCAGCCAGTCGCTCGGCTCGTTGTAGGCGTACACATCAAAACTCTTGGTGGGCAGCGCGCCCAAATAGTCGCCGATGTTCTGGATCAAGGTGTTGAGCAGGTGCTGGGTAGGCCCGGCGAACAACACGAACAGCAGCAGCGCACAGGCCAGCAGCATGTTGATGTCGGACATCACCCGCACGCCCTTGTCGACGCCGGCCACGGCCACGATGATTGCCGCGCCCATCATCAACGTAATCAGGCCCACTTGGATCCACTGGGTATGGGCAATGCCAAACAGGTAGTCCAGGCCAGAGTTGAGGTGCAGTACGCCAAAGCCCATGTCGGCACCTAGGCCGAACACGGTGGCAATGATGCCAAAGCCATCCACGGCGTAACCGATAGGGCCATTGATGCGCTTGCCGATCAGCGGGTACAGCGCCGAGCGCAACGCCAGCGGCAGGTTATGCCGGTAGGCGAAATACGCCAGGGCCATGCCGACAAACGCGAACACGCCCCAGCCATGCAGGCCCCAGTGCAGGAACAGCACCTGCATGGCCTGGCGCGCCGCATCGGCGTTCATTGCTTCGCCTTGGGGCGGTTGCACCAGATGGGTCAGCGGCTCCGAGACACAGAAGAAAAACAGCGTGATGCTGATCCCGGCGGCGAACAACATGCCGGCCCAGGACAGGTAACTGAATTCGGGCTCGTCGTGGTCGGCACCGAGTTTTATCTTGCCGTAGCCCGATAGCGCGGTGACCACCACGAAGACCAGATACAGCGTCATCGCCAGCATGTAGTACCAGCCGACCGTGTTGGCCGCCCAGTTTTGCGCCGCCAGCAGCCAGGCACCGGCCTGTTGCGGGATAGCGATGACCGTGATGCCAAACAGCAGGATGACGGTGGCGGCAAAGTAGAAAACGGGCGCATTCATGCGCACCATGCCGCTGGAAGGGGTGGACGATGCACTCATGAACGATGCACCTCAAGGTTGCGGGATATGGCTGTAAAAAACGGACTCAGCAAAGGTAAGCCTCCTGTTGTGAGCGGGCAGCGAACCACCGGTTTAACTTGAACGAACGTTCAAGTTAAACATGAATAGGCGGTCTGGGACTAATCTCGGGGCTGAGTGGTAGGTGTTTCCTACACTAGCTCAGGGATTGGTATGACGGATGAAGGAGGCAAATCGTTCAGCGACCCCACGTTGAAATACATTCTAAATGTGGGAGCTGGCTTGCCTGCGATAGCGGTGGGTCAGCCACCCTTCCTTTGACTGATACACCGCTATCGCAGGCAAGCCAGCTCCCACACTGATGGGTGTCTACTCAGGTATTACTTCTGCGCCCCATCATCATGCTGCAAGTTCGCCTGGGTGATATTCGCCCCGGCCGGCACGCTGCGGGTCAGCCACACATTGCCGCCAATGGTCGAGCCTTGGCCAATGGTGATCCGCCCCAGGATCGTCGCCCCGGCGTAAATCACCACATCATCTTCAACAATAGGGTGACGCGGGTGGCCTTTCTGCAATTGCCCATCCTCATCCGCCGGAAAGCGTTTGGCGCCCAGTGTCACCGCCTGGTAGATGCGCACCCGCTCGCCGATGATCGCGGTCTCGCCAATCACCACGCCCGTGCCGTGGTCGATAAAGAAGCTCGGGCCGATCTGCGCGCCGGGGTGGATATCAATGCCGGTGGCCGAGTGGGCGATTTCCGCACTGATGCGCGCCAGCAGCGGCAGGCCGGCACGGTACAGGTGGTGGGCCAGGCGATGGTGGATCACCGCCAGGATGCCCGGGTAGCACAACAGCACCTCATCCACACTGCGTGCGGCCGGGTCGCCGTGGTAGGCAGCCAGCACGTCGGTGTCCAGCAAGCTGCGCAGGGATGGCAACGCCAGGGCGAAATCCTGGATCAGGCGAATGGCATGGGCATTGACTTCACTGTCGTCCTCACCGCTCTGGCGCGCGGCATAGCGCAATTCCAGGCGCGCCTGGGCGAGCAAGGCGTTGAGCGCGACGTCGAGGGTATGGCCCACATAGAAGTCTTCGCTTTCTTCGCGCAGGTCCGCCGGGCCCAGGCGCATCGGAAACAGTGCGCCACACAAGGCCTCAAGAATCTGCGCCACCGCCTCGCGGGACGGCAACTCGCGGCCACCATGCTCGCCGCTCAAGCGCCCGTTGCGCGTTCGCCACTGGTCGCGGGCGCCGCGCAGCTGGCTGACGATGGTCTGCAATTGCCAATGACTGGAACGCTCACTCACGGTATTCACTCCTGACGAAATGGCCATCACTTTACGGTATGCACCCAGGCAGCTCTTAAGAACCAATGGTGTGAGCCTAAGAACCTTTCGTCATAAGCGATTGACGGTTGCCCGATGAAAAGTGCCTGCCTATAGTCCCCCCATCACTCAGCCACCGTGCGTAACCATGATCAAACAACAGCTCGACCGCTTTAACCGTCTGGAACTACTGGGCAGTGCCACTGCCCTGGAAAAACTTGAGCGGCTGTCGGCTTGGCTGGGCAGGGACATCTACGTCAAACGCGATGACACCACGCCGCTGGCCATGGGTGGCAATAAGCTGCGCAAGCTTGAATACCTGGCCGCCGATGCCATCGCCCAGGGCGCCGACACGCTGGTCACCGCCGGCGCGATCCAGTCCAACCATGTGCGACAGACCGCCGCGCTCGCCGCCAAGCTCGGCCTGGGCTGTGTTGCCCTGCTGGAAAATCCCACCGGCACCGAAGACCCCAACTACCTGGGCAACGGCAATCGCCTGCTGCTGGAGCTGTTCGACGCCAAAGTGGAGTTGGTGGAAAACCTCGACAACGCCGACGACCAACTCAACGCCCTCGCCGACCGCCTGCGCAGTAACGGCAAGAAGCCGTACCTGGTGCCTATCGGCGGTTCCAATGCACTCGGCGCCCTGGGCTACGTGCGCGCCGGGCTGGAGTTGGCCGCGCAAATTGAAGACAGCGGCATTGAATTCGCCGCCGTGGTGCTCGCCTCCGGCAGTGCCGGTACCCACAGCGGCCTGGCTCTGGCCTTGAGCGAGGCACTGCCGCAGTTACCGGTGATCGGCATCACGGTGTCGCGTACCGAGCAAGCGCAATTGCCCAAGGTGCAGGGCCTGGCCGAACGCACTGCCGAGTTGCTCGGCGTGGCTATTCCGCAAGCCTTCAAGGTCACCCTGTGGGACGAGTATTTCGGACCGCGTTATGGCGAGCCAAACGCTGGCACCCTCTCGGCGATCAAACTTTTGGCCAGCCAGGAAGGTCTGTTGCTGGACCCGGTGTATACCGGCAAGGCCATGGCCGGTTTGCTCGACGGTATCGGGCGCCAGCGCTTTGAAGAGGGGCCGATCATTTTCCTGCATACCGGTGGGGCGCCAGCGTTGTTTGCCTATGACTCAGTATTCAACTGACTGAATACGGTCGATGTGGGAGCTGGCTTGCCTGCGATTGCGTTGGGTCAGCCAAAAACTTGGCCCTGACACACCGCAATCGCAGGCAAGCCAGCTCCCACATAAGGCGCACATATTTCTAAAAAGAATATGAAATTGTATTTTTATTATTTTCAAGACTTAAAAACCCACCTTATCATCGCGCCGAAGGCGAAGACGCGCTTCGCGCTTTAGGGCAGGATACGACTACCGTGTCACCTGCTTCGCTCACCATAAAAACACAGGGGCTCTCCATGACTATTTCTGCATTTCGTCGCACGCTGTTGGTTGGCACTTTGGGCCTGGCGCTTGGCGCTGGCTGGCTGGGCCAGGCCGTTGCCGGCGAGCAGTTGAACACCATCAAGAAGGCCGGCGAGATCAAGATCGGCCTGGAAGGCACCTACCCACCGTTCAGCTTCGTCGATGAAAGCGGCAAGCTCAGCGGTTTCGAAGTGGAACTGTCCGAGGCTTTGGCCAAGGAGCTGGGCGTCAAGGTCAAGCTGCAAGCCACCCCTTGGGACGGCATCCTCGCCGCGCTTGAATCCAAGCGCCTGGACGCCGTGGTCAACCAAGTGACCATCTCCGAAGAGCGCAAGAAAAAGTACGATTTCTCCAAGCCTTACACCGTGTCCGGCATCCAGGCGCTGGTGCTGAAAAAGAACGTCGACTCGATCAAGAAAGCCGACGACCTGGCCGGCAAGAAAGTGGGTGTGGGCCTGGGCACCAACTACGAACAATGGCTCAAGGACAACCAACCTAAAGCCATTATCAAGACTTACAACGACGACCCGACCAAGTTCCAGGACCTGCGCATCGGCCGTATCGACGCCATCCTGATCGACCGCCTCGCCGCCCTGGAATACGCCAAGAAAGCCCCCGACACCGCCGCTGCCGGCGACGCCTTCTCCCGTCAGGAATCCGGTATCGCCCTGCGCAAAGGCGAGCCTGAATTGCTCGACGCGGTGAACAAGGCTCTGGACAAACTGCGCGCCGACGGCACCTTGAAGAAGCTGTCCGAGAAGTACTTCAACGCTGACGTCACGCAATAATGGAAGCAGGTTTCCAACTCGCGCTGGACTCCGCGCCCTTTCTGCTCAAGGGCGCGTACTACACGGTAATCCTCAGCCTGGGCGGGATGTTTTTCGGCCTGTTGCTGGGCTTCGGCCTGGCCTTGATGCGCCTCTCGCGCTTCAAGCTCTTGAGCTGGACCGCCCGGGTCTACGTATCGTTTTTTCGCGGCACGCCGTTGCTGGTGCAGCTGTTCTTGATCTACTACGGTTTGCCGCAAGTGGGCATCGAGCTGGACCCGATCCCGGCCGCCATGATCGGCTTTTCGCTGAACATGGCCGCCTATGCCTGTGAAATCCTGCGGGCCGCCATCGCCTCCATCGAGCGTGGCCAGTGGGAAGCCGCTGCCAGTATCGGCATGACCCGTGCGCAGACGTTGCGCCGGGCCATCCTGCCTCAGGCGATGCGCACGGCATTGCCGCCCTTGGGCAACAGCTTTATTTCATTGGTCAAGGACACGGCGCTGGCCGCCACCATCCAGGTGCCCGAGCTGTTCCGCCAGGCCCAACTGGTGTCGGCACGTACCTTCGAAATTTTCACCATGTATCTGTCCGCGGCCCTGATCTACTGGATCCTGGCGAGTATCCTGGCGCATCTGCAAAATCGTCTGGAAGACCGGGTCAACCGGCATGACCTGGAGTCTTGAGCATGATCGTGGTTGAAAAACTGACCAAACAATTCAATGGTCAGGTGGTGCTCAACGGCATCGACCTGGAGGTCAAGGAAGGCGAAGTGGTCGCCATCATCGGCCCCAGCGGTTCGGGCAAGACCACCTTCCTGCGCTGCCTGAACTTCCTCGAAGAGCCCACCAGCGGCCGTATCAAAGTGGGCGACATCGAGATCGACAGCAGCAGGCCGCTCAATCAGCAACAGGGCCTGGTGCGACGCCTGCGCCAGCATGTGGGCTTCGTGTTCCAGAACTTCAACCTGTTCCCCCACCGCACCGCGCTGGAAAACGTCATCGAAGGCCCCATCGTGGTCAAGAAGATGCCACGGGAAGCGGCGGCCGAACTGGGGCGCAAGCTGTTGGCCAGGGTCGGCCTGGCGGGCAAGGAAGCGTCTTACCCAAGGCGGCTGTCCGGCGGCCAGCAACAGCGTGTGGCGATTGCCCGCGCATTGGCCATGGAGCCGGAGGTGATCCTGTTCGACGAACCCACCTCGGCCCTCGACCCGGAACTGGTGGGCGAAGTTTTGGCGACCATTCGCAGCCTGGCCGAAGAAAACCGCACCATGGTTATCGTCACCCACGAGATGAGCTTTGCCCGTGATGTGGCCAACCGGGTGATCTTTTTCGACAAGGGCGTGATCGTCGAACAGGGCGAAGCCAAGGCGCTGTTTGCCAACCCAAGGGAAGAACGTACCAAGCAGTTCCTGAGCAAATTCCTCGCCCATTGACCCACCCTCTGTAGGAGCGAGCTTGCTCGCGAAAAACGCCCAGGCAACTCGGTCGATCTGATTCACCGCGTTATGGTTAACGTTCTTCGCGAGCAAGCTCGCTCCTACAACGGGTTACCATTTCAGCGCATAAAATCCCCCGCCGTACCCCCCCTTGAAACTCGCTCCTACACACATTTCCGAGCCCACGATACGCTCCGCTAACTCGTATCCCGAATTCTGCTTTTAAAAAACCAGACAAGTCAAAACCTTAGCAAAAGCACTGACTTTGCGGGGGACCATCATCACACCACTCAATTCGCACATGAA